>JAEUQS010000072.1 GCA_016789625.1 Acidobacteriota bacterium
ACAACCGCGGCTGCGCCGTGGACGTTTCGCTCTACGACCTCGCGACGGGCAGGGAAGCCGACATGGGTGGCGCGTACGACGAGATGTCCGAGAAGTCCTACGTCACGTGGAAGGGCGGCACGAAGGAGCAGCTCGCGCGGCGTGATCTCCTGCGCACGACGCTCACGAACGAGGGCTTCTTCGTTCTCGCCGAGGAGTGGTGGCACTTCGACTACAAGGACTGGACCTCGTTCCCGATCCTCGACATCCCGTTCAGCGCGATCGGAAGGCCCTCGGCTCCGCGCCTTCTCGTGCACGCGGGCCGGCTCATCGACGGAGTGGCCGACGCTCCGCGCACGCAGGTGACGCTCGTGGTCGAGGGCGACCGCGTCGTCGCGATCGAGAGCGGGTTCCGCAAGCCCGTCGCGGGCGAGGCGCTCCTCGATCTCTCGACGAAGACGGTGCTGCCGGGCCTCATCGACATGCACGTCCACCTCGGAACGGAAGCGTCTCCCCAGGCCTACATCGAGCAGTTCACGATGGGCGTCGAGGCCGTGACCCTGCGCGCCGCCCTGCACGCGCGGCGGACGCTCCAGGCGGGATTCACCACGGTGCGGAACCTGGGCGACTCCGGCCGTGTGAACGTCGCGCTCCGCGAGGCGATCCGTCGCGGCGATGCCGAGGGCCCGCGCATCTACACGGCGGGCAAAGCGCTCGCGACGACGGGCGGGCACGCGGATCCCACGAACGGCTGGGCCGAGCCCCTCGCCGGAGATCCCGGCGCGCGCGAGGGCGTGGTGAACGGCGTCGAGGAAGCCCAGAAAGCCGTGCGTCAGCGCTACAAGGACGGGGCGGACCTCATCAAGATCACGGCGACGGGCGGAGTCCTCTCGCTGGCGAAGAACGGCCAGAACCCGCAGTTCCAGGAGGACGAGATCGCGGCCGTCGTGCGCACCGCGAAGGACTACGACTTCGCCGTCGCGGCCCACGCGCACGGGCTCGAGGGGATGAAGCGGGCCGTCCGGGCGGGCGTCGACTCCATCGAGCACGGCTCGTATCTCGACGAGGAGACGATGGCGCTCATGAAGCAGAAGGGCACGTGGCTCGTGCCCACGCTCTCCGCGAGCCGCCTCGTCGCCGAGAAGGCGAAGATCCCGGGCTTCCTCCCCGAGGTCGTGAGGATCAAGGCCCAGGCCATCGGGCCGCTCGCTTCGGGCATGTTCGCGAAGGCCGTGAAGGCCGGCGTGAACATCGCGTTCGGCACGGACTGCGGGGTCTCTCCGCACGGCGAGAACGCGAAGGAGTTCGTGTACATGGTCGAGGGCGGCATGGCGCCCATGAAGGCGATCCAGGCGGCGACCTCGCAGGCCGCGAAGCTCCTTCGCGCGGACGCCGAGCTCGGCAGCCTTCAAAAGGGCAAGCTCGCCGACTTCATCGCCGTGACCGGAGATCCTCTTGCCGACGTTTCGCTGCTGCAGCGGGTCGAGGTCGTCGTCAAGGGCGGCGTCGTGGTGAAGGGGACTGCACCCGCTCGCTGATGACGGAGTGAGATCGGGTGCCGGCGCGGCACTCCCTCGCGTGAAGCTTTCCGCGGCACGTCTCGTCCTCCTGTGCGCGGTCTTGTCGGCGCCGGCGGCCGGCACTGGGGTCGTGGTGGGCTGGAGCCGCGTCCTGGACGACGACCTGCCCGGTGCCTTTCCCCCGGTGGCCTACGGCGCCAGGTCGTTTTCCGACGGCTCGGTTCTCTTCACCTCGGGTGGTCCGGGTGCTCTTCGCGTGGTCCCGGGAGGCCGCGTCCAGACGTACGCCACCGCGCCCGTGGTCGACAGCGAGGAGCGGCTCTTTGCACTCGGGTCCGAGTCGTTCGATCGCCTCGACCCGGCAACGGGTCTTTCGATGCTCAACGTGAAGGGCACGTACCTCGGTACCTCGCGAGGCGCCCTCATCGTGCTTCGAAGGCTCCGCCTCGGCGGGCTCTCGGTCCTGGGTCTGTCCCCCCGGGACGGACTGCCGCTGTGGGGACCGCTGTCCTTTCCACACGCCGCGTACGCCGACCTCATGGCCCAGTCGGGACGCATCGGGTTTCTTCGAACGTCGCGCTATTCGGTTCGAGCCGATGAGCTCGTGCTCGAGGGTGTCGTTACGGCCGTGGACCTCGAGACGGGCGAAGCCTTGTGGACCCGCCCCTTCGAGCGCCGAGGGCCCAGCGCATTGGGCGGAAGCGGGAGCGGATGCGGAGGGGTCTACCTCGTCGAATCCAGCGGCTACGGACTGATCCGCATCGACGCCGAGACGGGACGGACCGTGTGGCACGTGGCCCTTCCGCGTCACCCGAACCGTCGATGGCAGCAATTCTCGAGCGTACTCGCCAGCGAGCGGGGAGTCGTGGTCCGATGGGATGAGGCGGTTTTCGGAACCGGAGGGCGCCTCGCGAAGCTTGACCCGGCCACGGGAGCCGTGCGGTTCCACGTCGCTCTGGATGCTGGTGCCGGTCGGGTCGAGGAAACGACGGACGGAAACCTCGTCGTGCCGGTATCCCGTGGCGGAACCCTCGTGATGCAGAAGCTGCACGGGGCGAACGGCCGGCTCATCGCTCAGTCGACGTTCGAGGCCGCAGGGGAGACCTTCCTCGCCGTTCGGGCGCTCGAAGGAGGCGCGATTCTCCTGCACACCTTCGCTTCAGCCGGGCCGGAGGTCGTGTCCCGATACCTCTCGGCAGATCTCACCCTCAGCAGCGCCGCGGTGAGAACGGGTGTTCCCGGACCCGGTTATGGCCGTTGGCCTTCGAACGCCCAGATCGCGAGCACGCCCCGAGGCCTTCTCGTCGAAGGGCATGGGCTCGCGGTCTTCGAGCGGGGTTCGGGAGACGCTCTCGTCTCGAAGGCCTTTGAGCGAGGAGAGGCCCCGGGCCTCGTCACTTCCGACGGCGCTCTCGTCCACGTCGTCCAGGGTTCCATCTTCAAGCGCTCGGGGGCCACGGGTGAGATTCTCTGGTCCTCTCTCCGGGTCGGTCCGGTTTGGGCGACCCCCGAGCCCATCCTCGGGCTTGCTTCCAACGGTGACGTCCTCAGCCTGGAAGGCGCCGAGAGCAGCGTGAACCGGCGCTTCGTCCGTCGAGCGGCCGGAGACGGTACCGTTCTCGTGAGGTCGTCTTCCAGAATCCCGATGAACGGCCCGGCGAGGATCTGGGGCGGAACCCGAGGCGCCTACATCGCGGCGTTGGTCGAGGATCCCCGCCGGATCGAGCTTCGGCTCGTGGACGAGGAAGACGGCTCGATCCTCTGGATGCGCAGGCTCTCTGGTGCGGTGGTCCCTCCCGCCTTCGTCGATTCGAGCGGCGATCTCATCCTGCGGGATGGCGAACGCGTGGAACGGGTTTCCGCGGAGACGGGCGTAGCGCAGTGGAGCGTGGCCGTTTCACGAGAGGCGTCGATCGCGGCGAGGGGCACGGACGTCATCGTCCTGAAACCGGACTCCTTCCTCCGGTTGTCTTCGATGGACGGTCGCGTCCTCGTCGCGCGACCCCTTCCGGAAGAGGCGCTGTGTCCCGGCTGGAATGTCGCGATGGCGGGCAAGAGCAACCTGTGGGCAGCCTGTCCCGCAAAGGCCTTCGTGGCCCTCCTCGACGTGAACTCGGGCGCCGTTCGCGGCACCTTGCACAACTTCGTCCAGACCGGGGGCCTCGGAATCGTCACTGACGACCGCGATGCCTACGTTCTTCGCGCGGAGGAACGGGCGACGATCTTCCGGCTTGCCGAGGGCCCGGGCGCCGGCCCCGTGCCGCTGCCCTCTCTGGCGTGCGGCGACGACGTGCAGCTCGTCATCCCGTTCGGACCTCGGGATTCGACCCTACGTGTGGTCGAGGGCGCGCTCCCCTCCGGACTTTCGCTGAGCGCGATCACCGGGCACCTGCACGGAACGTTGACCAGCGACGGAGTGCATGACGTGGGCCTCAGAGTGGTGGGCCCGGACGGCGTGCCCGACGGGCCGGTTTCGCGGATGACGTTTCGCATCGCGCCGGCCCCGGGATCGGAGCTGGTCCTCCAGGCGAGTGCGTTTCGAATGAAGCCGGGCGAGACGGTGCGCCTGTCGATCCCGGAGCTCCGGCCGGATTCAGAAGGGAGCGTCAAGTGGACTCCCGGCGGCGAGGGGAGCCACGAAATCGTCGTTCGTCCCAAGGCGTCGACCCGGTTCTCAGCTCTGCTGTCGGTTCCCGGCGCGTGCCCCCGTCGCGGGGCCGTGGTCATCTCGGTCGATGACGAGGAACCGGTCCTGGCTGGCGCCGGTTTCTACACGATCGAGCCATGCCGGCTCCTCGACAGCCGAACCGACCTTCCCGACGCTCTCACCGACGGCATCCCGCGGAGCGTCGCGGTTTTCGGTCGCTGCGGCGTTCCGCGAGGGGCCGTCGCGCTCGCCGTCAACGTCACGGCCGTGGACGCCACGCGTAACTGAACGCTCGAGATCGTGGACCTCGACGATCTCGAGCAGCGAGGGAGCGGCGTTCCCTTTTCCCGCAACAGGACACGGAGCGTGGGGCTCACCGTTCCCGTGAGAGGCGACGGGTTTCTGGGCCTCCGCGCGAGTCTCCCGCTGGGAGGGACGACGCACGCGATCGTCGACGTCAGCGGATATTTCCGCTGACTATTTCGGGTACGTCATCTCCTCGGGCTTCACGATCGAGTCGAACTCCTCGCCGGTGACGAGGCCCAGGTCGATGGCCGTCTGGCGCAGCGTCTTGCCTTCCTTGTAGGCCGTCTTGGCGACCTTGGCGGCGTTGTCGTAGCCGATCTTCGGGTTCAGCGCCGTGACGAGCATGAGCGAGTTCGTGAGGTGCTCCTCGATCTTCGCGCGGTTGGGCCTGATTCCCACGGCGCAGTTGTCGTTGAAGCTCAGGCACACGTCGCCGATGAGGCGAATCGACTGCAGGATGTTGAAGCCGATCACGGGCATGTAGACGTTCAGCTCGAAGTTCCCGGAAGCCCCCGCCATGCCGATCGTCACGTCGTTGCCGAAGACCTGGCAGACGACCATCGTCATCGCCTCGGACTGCGTGGGGTTCACCTTGCCCGGCATGATCGAGCTGCCCGGCTCGTTCTCGGGAATCAGCAGCTCGCCGAGGCCGCTGCGCGGACCCGAGGCCAGCCAGCGCACGTCGTTCGCGATCTTGTTGAGGCTCGCGGCCAGCGTCCTGAGCGCTCCGCTCGCGAAGACGCACGCGTCCCGCGCGGCGAGCGCCTCGAACTTGTTGGGGGCCGTGCGGAAGGGAATGCCGGTCATCGACGCCAGCTCGGCGGCGGCCTTCACGGCGTACTCGGGGTGCGCGTTGAGGCCGGTGC
>JAEUQS010000143.1 GCA_016789625.1 Acidobacteriota bacterium
AGCTCTTCGACGCGGAGAGGGCGCGATCATGAGCCCAGCTCTTGATCGCTCGGGATCAGCTCTTCGAGGCCGACAGCGCGCGATCATGAGCCCAGCTCTTGATCGCCTTCATCTGCTCTTCCATCGTTCGCGAGAGCGGGACGGCCCGGGAGACGGCCCTCGAGACGTCGTCCTCGACGAGAGCCCGGCGCGACGCGAAGGCCTCGATGGCCGACGAGTTCACCGCAGCCTCGATCTCCGCCCCGTTCCAGCCCTTGGTGGCCTTTGCCAGGAACACCACGTCGAACTTGTCGAGGTTGACCTTGTGCCTCCGCAGATGGACGGCGAAGATCTGCTTGCGCTCCTCCTCGTTCGGGAGGTCCACGAAGAACACCTGATCGAACCTCCCCTTCCGGATGATCTCGGCCGGAAGAAGGTGGATGCGGTTCGCGGTCGCCGCCACGAAGACGAGAGCGTCCTTCTCCTGCATCCAGGTGAGGAACGTCGAGAAGATGCGCCCGAGAGAGCCGTCCCCGCCGGTCGACGTTCCCGAGCCGCCCGTGATGGCCATCTCGATCTCGTCGATCCAGAGGAGCGCAGGCGCCATGCCCTCGACGGTCTGGAGCGCGTTGTGGAACGCGTATTCCGGCGAGTCGGTGCCGAACACGAGGTTCATGTCGAGCCGGAAGAGCGGAAGGTTCCAGAACGAGGAGATGACCTTCACCGAGAGCGACTTGCCGCAGCCCGACATGCCCATGAGGAGGATGCCCTTGGGCACCGGCATCCCCGCGTCCACGGACTCCCTCGTGAACAGGTTCTTCCGCTTCGTGAGCCAGTCCTTCAGGTTCTCGAGGCCGCCCACGTCCTCCATGGAGACGCGCGGCGAGATGAACTCCAGGACGCCTTCCTTGCGGGAGGCCTGCTCCTTCTCGGCCAGAATCTCGCGGAGCGCGTCGTCGTCGAACACCGGCCGCCGGCCGAGGACCTTCGAGAGGACGTGCTCGATCTCGTCGAGCGTGAGGCCCTTCACCGCGCTGCCGAGACGCCTCAGGTCGGCGTCGACGAAGCCGGGCTCTCCGAGGAACCGCTTGCCGAGGTGCGTGAGGACGTAGGCGATCTCGTCGTCGCCGGGCAGGTCGTAGTCGAGGACGTAGATCTCCTTCTTGAGGTCCTGGGGCAGGAGCAGGCGCGGCGAGACCAGGAAGATGTGCCGGCCCTTGCCCTTGAGCTGGCGGTAGGCGTCGCGCAGCCGCCGCACCACCTCGGGCCGCTCGAAGTGGGCGGGCAGGTCCTTCATGAGGAAGAACCCCGGCCCCTCGAAGCGGAGGATGGCATCGAGCGCTTTGACGGGGTCGGCGGTGTCGGGCCACGCTTCCCCCGAGGGCGAGCGGATCCCGTCGACGCACGACCACGAGGCGAAGGGCACCGGTTTTTCGTACTTGGCCCCGACGCCGGTGATCGCGCGCTCGACGCGCGCTTCCTCCCAGGACCTCACGTAGACGAGGGGATACCCGCCGAGGAGCGCCCGCCGGATGCGCTCCGGACCGCGAACGATCTGACTCATGGCGCAGACGATTGTAGGGGTGGCTAGAATGCTGGCGAGCATGGCAAATCCGGAGCATCTCGAACGGCTGAAGACCGCCGACTGGAACGGGTGGCGTCAGACCCACCCGGGCACGACGCCCGACCTCACCGACACGAAGCTCGAGGGGCTCGACCTCTCGGGGCGGAACCTCGCGGGCGCCGATCTCTCGCGAACCAAGATCGAAGGCTGCAAGCTCGACGGCGCGAGCCTGGTGCGGGCCACCGTGCACGGCATGATGGTCAAAGCGACGACCTTCGACCGCGCCGATCTCTCCGAGTGCGACTTCGAGTACCAGAAGCTCGAGGAGATGTCGTTCGTGGGCGCCGTCCTGCGCAAGGTCTCGTTCAAGAGCGCGAGCATCAAGGGGTCCAACTTCACGGCCTGCGACATGACGGGCGCCAAGCTCGAGGGCGCGATCGTGGGCGCGGCGACGTTCACGTTCGGAAGGCTGCTCTACGCGAACTTCCGCGGGGTGGATCTGGATGGCTCGACGTTCGAGGGCTGCGACCTCCAGCAGGCGATCTTCGACGGCGTGACGTTCCGCCGCGGCAACGTCGACAAGGCGAACCTCACGCTCGCGTTCTTCCGCGATGCCAAGCTCGCGGGAACCACCTTCCGGGGAGTGAAGGCGCAGCGGGCGTCTTTCCGGGGATCCGACCTCACCTCGGCAGATTTCACCAAGGCCGACCTGTCGGAGTCGGACTTCGAGCGGGCCGTTTTCACGGGCGCCAACTTCACCGAGACCAACATGAGGAAGTTCACGGCGCACCGGGCCGACGCGCGGGCCGCGACGTTCCTCCACGCGAGCTTCGACGAGACCG
>JAEUQS010000170.1 GCA_016789625.1 Acidobacteriota bacterium
CGTTCACGTACGACGCGTTCGGCGCCGCGCACGTCGTCATCAACAACGCGGGCCTCGCGCTCGGGAAGTCGGCCTGGGAGACGACGCTGGCCGAGTGGGACCGGATGATCGGCGTCAACGTCTACGGCGTGATCCACGGGATCCGCTCGTTCGTGCCGCGCATGCTCGCGGGCGGCGACGAGGGGCGCATCGTGAACGTGGCGTCCGCGGCCGGGCTCCTCTCGTTCGCGTCGATGGCGGCCTACAACGTCACGAAATTCTCGGTGGTGACGCTCTCCGAGGGGCTGCAGCTCGACTTCTCGATGCGGAAGACGCGGCTCGGCGTCACGCTCGTCTGCCCCGCGTGGGTGAAGACGGGAATCATGGAGCACGTCGAGCCCTGCGCCGACGCCATCACCGAGAAGATCCGATCCAAGGTGGCCGCGGCGGTCGAAGGGGGAATCCCGGCGGAGACGGTGGCCAACGAGGTCTTCGCTGCCGTTCAGGAAGGCCGCTTCTGGGTGATCACCCACCCCATGACGAAGGCCGGCGTGAAGGTGCGCTTCGACGACTTCGTGGAAGGCCGGCCCCCGACGCCCCTCTCGATGTGAGGAATATGCGGGGCGGAATCGGCATCTCCCGGGCGTGCGCCTCCTCGCTGCCGCCGTGCTCCTGACCGTGTCGACGTCTCTCGATGCCGCGCCGCCCGTCCTCGTCGAGCTCTTCACGTCGCAGGGCTGCTCGAGCTGTCCGCCGGCGGACCGGGTCCTCCTGGGGCTGCGGGAGCGCGCCATCGTCCTCTCGATGCACGTCGACTACTGGAACCGCCTGGGCTGGAGGGACCCGTACTCGCAGGCCGTGTTCAGCGAGCGGCAGCAGGCCTATGCGAGGAGCGCCGGCACGACGCGCATCTACACGCCCCAGATGATCGTGGACGGCGTGGAGGAGTTCGTCGGCAGCGACGAGGGGCGCGTCCGCCGCAGCGTCGAGGCCGCCGCGCGCGTGCAGAAGGGGACGCTCACCCTGGTGGTGACCGGAGGCCCCGAGGTCGAGGTGCGCGTGTCGGTGAAGGACCTGCCCGCGATCGCGGTGGGCGATGCCGCCGAGGTCCTCGTGGCGCTCGCCGAGGACGGCCTCGGCAACGAGGTGCCTCGCGGCGAGAACTCGGGCCGCCGGCTGGTGCACACCGGTGTCGTGCGCGTGCTCGCGCGGGCCGGCGAGATCGCGGGCGGAACCCGTGCTTTCGAGAAGACCGTCTCGCTTCCGGTCGATCCGGCCTTCGCGCGGAAGAACCTCCGGATCGTGGCTTTCGTCCAGGCGCGATCCACCCGGCGGGTGCTCGCGGTCGCCGAAAGGCCTCTGCCCTGATCTTCTAGACTCCGGCCCCTATGGCCTCGACGTCGACCCTCGAAATCACGCCCGAGCTCGTGGACGAGCACGGGATCACCCCCGAAGAGTACGAGCGCATCCGGGCCGCGCTGGGCCGCGAGCCCAACCTCGTGGAGCTGGGGATCTTCTCGGCGCTCTGGAGCGAGCACTGCTCGTACAAGAGCTCCAAGGTCTTCCTGCGCGAGTTCCCCACCAAGGGGCCCCGGGTGCTCCAGGGTCCGGGTGAGAACGCGGGCGCCGTGGACATCGGCGAGGGCCTGGCCGTGGTCTTCAAGATGGAGTCCCACAACCACCCTTCGTTCATCGAGCCCTACCAGGGCGCGGCGACGGGCGTGGGCGGCATCCTGCGCGACGTCTTCACCATGGGCGCCCGGCCCATCGCGCTCCTGGATCCGCTGTTCTTCGGCCGGCCCGAGGCGCCGCGCATGCACGCGCTCGTGGACGGCGTGGTGCGGGGCGTGGGCGGCTACGGCAACTGTATCGGCATCCCCACCGTGGGCGGCTCGGTGTTCTTCCACCCGGCCTACGACCAGAACATCCTCGTGAACGTCATGGCGGTCGGCCTCGTGAAGCACGACCGCATCTTCCGCGCGAAGGCCTCGGGCATCGGGAACCCCGTGCTCTACGCGGGCTCGAAGACGGGCCGCGACGGCATCCACGGCGCGTCCATGGCGTCCGACAGCTTCGACGAGGGGAGCGCCGAGAGGCGGCCCACGGTGCAGGTGGGCGACCCGTTCGTCGAGAAGCTGCTCCTCGAGGCGGTGCTCGAGGTGCTCGAGGGCGACGCCGTCGTCGCCATCCAGGACATGGGCGCCGCGGGCCTCACCTCCAGCTCGTTCGAGATGTGCGCCCGCGGCGACGTGGGCATGCGCCTCGACCTCTCGAAGGTCCCCATGCGTGAGACGGGCATGACGCCCTACGAGCTGATGCTCAGCGAGTCGCAGGAGCGGATGCTCCTCGTGGCCCACGCCGGGCGCGAGGAAGAGGTCGCGGCCGTGTTCCGCAAGTGGGGGGTCGACGTCGCCGTGATCGGTGAGGTGACCGGCACCTCGCGCATGACGCTCGTCTTCGGCGGCGAGGTCGTGGCGGATCTGCCCATCGGCCCGCTCGTCGACGAGGCTCCCGTCTACACCCGGCCCTTTGTGACGATAGATTCGAAGCCGGCGATCGAGGGCGGCATCGCGCTCGACGGCGCGCCCGACGATCTGACGGCCCTGAAGACGCTGATCGCGTCGCCCAACCTCTGCAGCAGGTCGTGGATCACCGAGCAGTACGACTGGAGCGTCAGGACCGACACCGTGTTCGGGCCGGGGCACGACGCCGCGGTCATGAGGATCAAGGGGAGCCGCAAGGGGCTCGCCCTCACCGCCGACGTGAACCCGCGCTTCGTGATGGCCGACCCGCAGCGCGGGGCGTCGCACGCGGTGGCCGAGGCCGTGCTCAACCTCGCGTGCGTGGGCGCCGAGCCGCTGGCTCTGACCGACTGTCTCAACTTCGGCAACCCCGAGCGGCCCGAGATCCTGGGCCAGCTGGCCGCGGCGGTGAAGGGAATTTCGGTCGCGTGCTCGGTGTTCGAGACACCTGTGGTGTCGGGCAACGTGTCGCTCTACAACGAAACGGAGGGGAGCGGGATCCTCCCCACGCCCACGGTGGGCATGGTGGGCCTCCTCGAGGACGTCTCCCGCGCGGTCCCTTCGGCCTTCCGCAGCGAGGGCGACGTGATCGCGCTCTTCGGCGAAACCAAGGACGAGCTGGGCGCGAGCGCCTACCTCGCCACGGTGCTGGGCCGGGAGGAAGGAACGTGTCCGGGGCTGGACCTTCTGGCCGCCAAGGAGGTGTCCCGCCTTCTCGTGGAGCTCTCGCGGGATGGCTTTCTGAGCTCCGCGCACGACCTCTCCGAGGGGGGCTTCGCGGTGTCGCTCTTCGAGTGCACCTCGGCCGGCCGGGGCGCCGAGGTCAACGTGCAGACGGCGCTCCTGCCCACGATCTTCCTGTATTCGGAGTCGGCGTCGCGGGCGCTCGTCTCGTTCCCCGCGGCCCATTCCCGCAACGTTCTCGAGGCCGCGAAGCGCCGCGGCGTCGCCACGACGCTCCTCGGCCGCGTGGCCGGCGAATCGTTGCGGATTTCGGTCAACCAGGAGCCCGTGATCGACGTACCAGTGTCAGAGCTCCGCGACATCAGCCAATCTGCCTTCGCCAAGCTCATGGAGGGAAACGCATGAAGTTCCAGAGGTTCGCCCCGGTCATTCTCGCCGCCGCGCTCGCGGCCGCGCTGGCGTCACCGGCCCTTTCCCAGGAGGCTCTGAAGATCGGCGCCCCCGCGCCCGACTTCCAGCTCCCGAACGCCGAAGACGGCAAGCCCGTCGCGCTGAAGGACGTCCTCGCCAAGGGCAAGGCGACCGTCATCCTGTTCATCGCGACGAAATGTCCCGTCTCGAACGCCTACGATTCGCGCATGTCCGAGATGGGGAAGGCCTACACCGCCAAGGGCATCTCCTTCGTGGGGATCAACTCCAACAAGACCGAGCCCATCGTCGACGTCGCCAAGCACGCGAAGGCACAGGGCTACGTGTTCCCCGTGCTGAAGGACGAGGGCAACAAGGTCGCCGATCTCTACAAGGCCGGCCGCACGCCCGAGGTGTACGTCCTCGATCCGAAGGGCAACCTCGTGTACCACGGCCGCATCGACGAGAACCAGGACGACCCCAAGGGCGTGAAGTCGCCGGACCTGAAGAACGCGCTCGACGCGATTCTCGCGGGCAAGGCCGTTCCCGTGGCCGAGACGAAGGCTTTCGGCTGCACCATCAAAAGGGTGTGAGCGGGCGCCTCGTTTCGCGGAGGCAGGCCCTCGCGGCCTGCCTCGTCCCCTGGGTGGTGGGGCGTCGCGCCCTGGCGGAGCCCGCGAAGCCGCTCGTGACGCTCGCTCCGGCCGACTACGCGAAGAAGGTCCTCGCGCCGGCGAAGGGGAAGCCCCTCGTCGTCAATTTCTGGGCGACCTGGTGTGAGCCCTGCCGCGAGGAGATGCCCGCCCTCCAGGCGCTCTTCGACGAGACCGACCCGAAAGATGCGGGCTTCGTGCTCGTGTCGGTGGATTCCCCCAAGGTCGGGCCCAAGGCCGTGCCGAAGTTCCTCGAGAAGACCAAGGTCACCATCCCTTGCTTCCTCGTGGCGAGCCCGGACCCGCAGACGTTCATCGACTCGGTCGACGAGAGCTGGGACGGCTCGGTGCCGTTCACGCTCGTCTATTCCGCCAAGGGGATGCGCGTCGCACGGCTGGTGGGCTCCCAGACCAAGGCCGACTTCGCGGCGGCGCTGGCGAAAGCCAAGGGTTGAACGGGCCGCGGGCCGGAGGGCTGGCCCGCGGGGCACTGTTCATGACGCTCGCGGCGGTGGCGTTCTCGCTCATGGGGGCGTGCGTGAAGACGGCCACCGGGACGCTCCCGTCGACCGTGGTCGTGTTCTTCCGCAACGCCATCGCGCTCGCCATCCTCGCGCCCTGGCTGCTTCGCGGCGGGCTCGCGGGCCTGGCCACGAAAGACGTTCCCGGCCACCTCCTGCGCGGCATCGGCGGGCTCCTCTCGATGACCTGCTTTTTCTACGCGCTCTCGAGGCTGAAGCTGGCCGACGCGATGCTGCTCAACCAGTCGATGCCGCTTTTCCTTCCGCTCGCGGCGTTCGCCGTCATCGGCGAGCCCATCCCGAAAGGGCTCTGGCGCGTGCTCCTCCTGGGCTTCGTGGGGATCGCGTTCATCGTGAAGCCGGGGGCCTCGTTCCTCACACCGGGCGTTCCGCACGAGACCTGGGCGGCCGTGCTGGGTCTGGTGTCGGCCGTGCTCGCGGCGCTCGCGCAGACGGGCGTGCGGCGCCTGGCGCGAACCGAGCCCGTCACCCGCATCGTCTTCTACTTCTCTCTCATCGCGACCGTGGGCGCCGCGCTGCCCCTCGTGAAGACCTGGCGGACGCCGCAGGGCCGTGAATGGGGCGTTCTCGTCCTCACCGGGATCTTCGCGACGATCGGCCAGCTCTTCCTCACCCGCGCCTACGCGCAGGCTCCTGCCGCGCAGATCGGGCCGTTCGTCTATTCGGGCGTCGTGTTCGCGGGGCTTCTCGACTGGGCCGTGTGGCACCTCCTGCCGGATGCGTTCTTCGTTCTGGGCGCTGCGCTGGTGCTCCTCGCGGGCGTCCTGGCTCTCCGCATCTCGGCCACCCCCGTGGGTGCCGAGACCTGAGTTGCACGGGCGAGCCGAAGTCGGCGATCCTGCGAGCTCAGGAGGACAAGACCATGAGACTTCGAACGGGCTCCGTGCTCGCGGCCGCGCTCTTAGCCTCGGCGCCGGAGCTCCTCGCCGGTGAGATCAGCAAGGTGCGGTACAAGCCCACGCGCT
>JAEUQS010000239.1 GCA_016789625.1 Acidobacteriota bacterium
CCTCTCGAGCGCGCTCCCCGCTCCGCCAGACGAGCGTCACGGGACCGTCGTTCACGAGCGCGACCTCCATCGCCGCGCCGAACCGCCCCGTCTCGACGCGCAGGCCGAGACCCCGAAGTCCCGCCACGTAGCGGTCGAAGAGCGGCCGGGCGAGCTCGGGTTTCGCGGCCCCCTCGAAGCCGGGACGCCGCCCGCGTGAGAGATCCGCGCCGAGCGTGAACTGGGAGACCGCGAGGACCGCGCCTCCGGCCTCCACGACGTCGCGGTTCATCCGGCCGTTCGCGTCTCCGAAGATCCGCCACTCGCGCGTCTTGCGCGCCGCGAGGTCCATCGCCCGGTCGTCGTCGCCGGGCTCCACGCAGCCCAGCACGAGGAGGCCCCCGGCGATCTCCCCTACGACCTCGCCCGCAACCGTCACCGAGGCCCGCGAGACGCGCTGCACCACCAGGATCACGCCTTCCTCCGCCGCCGGAGGAGCGCCCCGAACGTCTCTTCGAGCTCGGGCGCGCGCAGCATCCACGCGGCGCCCACGAACACGGCGGCGGCGCCTCCGATCACGACCCCGAGCCAGCCGATCCGCACAACGAGGCTCCAGGCCGGCCGATACGGCAGGAACTTCTCGCCGAGCGCGACCACGAAGACGCCCATGGCCAGGGTCGCGCCGAAGAGCCGCGCGAAGCACGGAAGCAGCGTTCGTCCGAACCCCTTCGAGACGCGCCGCTTCAGGAGCACGAAGAGCACGAGGAAGTTGATCCAGAACCCCGCGGCGGTGGCGAGCGCGACCCCCGCATGGCTCATGGAGCCCGCGAGCGTGACGCACAGGATCCAGAACGCGACGAGGTCGAACGTGGCGACGAAGACCGGCGTCTTCGTGTCGTGGAGCGCGAAGAAGGCCTGCGTCAGGATCTTCACGGCCGAGGACGCGAAGAGGCCGATCGCGAAGAAGAAGACCGCGTGCGCCGTCTGCCGCACGGCGTCCACGCCGAACTCCCCGCGCCGGAAGATCACGTCGATCACCGGGCCGCCGAGGAGCATGAGCCCGAGAGTCGCGGGCACGGTCGCGAACGCGACGAGCCGGAGGCCGAAGAGGATCGTCTTCTCGAACGCGGTCTTGTCCTCGTCCAGCGCCTGTTCCGAGAGCGAGGGGAGGAGCGCCTTCGTCATCGAGACGACGAAGCCGCCCTGGACGAGATCCACCACGCGAAACGCATTGAAGTTGTACGTGATGAACGCGTCGCCGAGGCTCGAGAGCGTGCGGGACGAGATGAGGAAGTTGATCTGGCCGATGCCGTACCCGTAGAGGCGCGGCGCGATCTGGAGGGCCGTCCTCGCGACCTCGGGGTCCCCCGCCGGGGAGCCGCCGAACACGAAGCCCAGCTTTCTCGCGAGCGGAGCCTGCATGAGGAGCTGCGCGAGGCCTCCCGCGATCACGCCGATGCAGAGCGCGACCGGCACCGGGACCGAGAGGGGCGCGAGCGCATAGGCGGCGAGAACGATCGACAGGTTGAGCGCCACCGGCGTCGCGGCCGCGAGCTGAAAGCGCCCCTTGGAATTGAGATAGCTCTCGAGCAGAGAAGCCAGCGACACGAGGAGGATGTAGGGAAAGAGGAGCCGCGTGAGAAAGACCGTCAGCTCGAACTTCCCCGGCGTGCTCCGGAAGCCGCTCGCGAACACGGTGACGAGCGCGGGCGCGAAGACGACGCCCAGCGCCACGACGACGACGAGCACCGCGAGGAGGCCCGTGAACATGCGCCCCGCGTAGAGGCCCTCCTGGCCCGGACGCTCCCGCGCGACCTTCTTGGCCATCGGCACGAAAGCTCCCGGCAGACCGCCCTCGCCGAGAATCGCGCGAAACGCGTTGGGAATGCGGAACGCCGTCCAGAACGCGTCCGAGGCCGCGGAGGCACCCAGGAACCGGGCGATCGTGGCGTCCCGGAGCACGCCGGTGATCCGCGAGACGAACGTCCACAGCGTGATGCCCCACGCCGACCTGACGACCGCGGCGCCGCTCAGCGGGG
>JAEUQS010000277.1 GCA_016789625.1 Acidobacteriota bacterium
GGGTCTCCCCGAGGCCACGGAGTTCTTCGCCACCGCCCGCAAGCGGCTGGCGGAAGAGGTGCGCGGCCTCCCCGGGGTCGATCTGATCCTGGCCGGTGAGGGGCCGATTCCCGAGGGCGGCGTCCTGGCGCAGCGCGGCGCGACCTTCGGCGAGCGGCTTCTGAACGCGCTCTCGGACACCGAGGCCCGCGGGTACACGGAGATCCTCGTGGTCGCGGGCGACGTGCCCGGGTTGAGCGCGCGGACGCTCTCCGAGGCCTTCGAAGCGCTCGCCCTGGGGCGCGTCGTGCTCGGGCCCTCCCCGGACGGTGGGGCGTATCTCCTCGGCCTCTCCGCGGGCGACGTCGCGGCTCGCGCGGTGCTCGGCCTCGTGCGCTGGCAGACCGCTCACGTCGCGCTCGATCTCGTTCGCCTGCTTCACGCCGAACGCCGCGCCGTCGCGCTGCTCGGCGCCCTCACCGACATCGACCGCCGGGCCGACCTCGGCCTGGCGCTCGGGGACGTCCTGGATCCGGCGCTTCGCGCTCTGCTGCGCGGTCTGCTCGCTGCACCCGGCGGGGCCCGTGCACGGCGCATGCGGCGCGCCGCCCGCTCCTCGGCCAGGCCGTCCGCTCCCGCCCGCGCGCCACCCCGCTCCGTCACGGTCTGATGACCTTTCGCGTCCCGTGACACCCCGGGCCCCCGCCCGGCATCCAACAGCACCCCGAGGAGGCCTCCATGCCCGTACTCGCTGAGCGCACGCCGCTCCACCTGCCCGATCTCCACGTGTTCACCGAAGCCGGCATCACCTACGCCGTCGATCACGAGGCACCGAACTGGGCCGCCGTGGACGAGCACGGGGCGACGCTCCTCGCGCACATGAGGCAGGCCGAGGCCGCGGGGAGCCCGCACACCTACGGCTCTCTCGTGGCGACCTGGGCGCGGGAACGGCAGCTCGAGGCAGGGAAGGCCTGGGTGCACGTGCACGACTTCCTCACCGCGCTCGACCGCGCCGAGCTCCTCCACGACGCGCCGGTCTCACGCGCCGCCTACCCCGGTCGCGCGGCGCTGCTCGAGCCCCCCACGCTTCGCGAGCTCTGGCTCCAGATCAACAACGCGTGCAACCTGAGCTGCACGCACTGCCTCGTTTCCTCGGGGCCGGGCGGCGCGCCGGGCCTTTCCCCCGAAGACCTGAGATCGCTCGTGAAGCGCGGCAAGGAGCTCGGCATCGAGCGGCTCTACGTCACCGGCGGCGAGCCGTTCCTTCGCAAGGACATCTTCGACCTCGCGCACCTCGCGACCGAGGAGCTGGGCCTCGAGATGATCGTCCTCTCGAACGCCACGGTGTTCCAGGGCGCGATCCGCAAGGGCCTCGAGACGCTGAACCGGGAGAAGGTGAAGCTCCAGGTCTCGATCGACGGTGCGCGGCCCGAGACGAACGACCCGATCCGCGGCGCGGGCACCTTCGTGAAGGCGCTCGAGGGCGCGAGGCTCCTCGCCGACCTCGGCTTCGAGGTCTCGCTCACCACCGTGACGACCGAGGAGAACCTCGACGAGCTGGCGGAGATTCCCGCCATCGTGAAGCGCGTGGGAGCCCGCAGCCAGCACCTCATGTGGAGCCACAAGCGCGGGCGCGCGGTGACGGCCGGGAACGGCTTCTTCCCCGAACACCTCGCGCTGCTTTCCGCCGTGCACCGCGTGGCCGACGCGGCCGAGAGAGAGGGCGTGACGCTCGACAACCTCGAGGCCGTGAAGCGGCGCGTCAACGGCGTGCCCGGCGTGAAGTACGACCTCGGGAACGGCGGCTGGGACAGCGTGTGCGTCTACGCCGACGGCTCGGTGTACCCCACGGCAGCGCTCGCGGGGGAGCAGGCGCTCCACTGTGGCGACGTCGTTCGTCAGGATCTGGGCGACGTGCTCGCGACGTCTCCCGTCGTGGCGAAGCTGCGCGCCGCGTCGCTCGCGCACAAGGCGTCCGTGGCCGGCGATCCGTTCCGGTTCTTCACCGGCGGCGGGGATCTCGAGCACGCGTTCTGCTTCAGCGGCGACTTCCTCGGGGACGATCCGTACTACCCCATCACCCAGGCGCTCGTACGCCGGGTGATGACGACGCTCGGGGCCGAGAAGAAGAGCCGCCGGAACCTCCGCTCCGGCTACGACGCCCCGCTCGTCCTCCACGCGATGGGGGAGGGTGCGATCGCCTGCGGCACGGCCGATGGCGCGCTGGCCGAGCAGCCCGTGCTGACGCTCCATTCCAACTGTGTGCTGTCGTTCGACGTCGACAAGCCGCGCGCCAAGGTGCGGGAGTTCTACGGCGAGGCCGCCGAGACGCCGCAGGCCGAGCTGTGCTGCCCCACGAAGTACGACGACTCGGCCATCTCCCACATTCCGAGCGACGTCATCGAGCGCTTCTACGGCTGTGGCTCGCCCATGACGACGGCCGGCATCAAGGACGGCGAGACCGTGGTGGATCTCGGGTCGGGCGCCGGCATCGACGTCTTCATCGCGGCCAAGTTCGTGGGCGCCTCGGGCAAAGCGATCGGCGTCGACATGACCGACCGCATGCTCTCGGTCGCGAAGGAAAACCAGCCCAAGGTCGCGGCCGCGCTCGGCTACGACGTCGTGGAGTTCCGCGAAGGCTTCCTCGAGAAGATTCCCGTGGAGTCGAAGACCGTCGACCTCGTGACCTCGAACTGTGTGGTCAACCTCTCGCCCGACAAGCCGCGCGTCTTCGAGGAGATCTGGCGGGTGCTCAAGGACCACGGGCGCATCGTCATCTCCGACATCGTGAGCGAGACGAAGGTGCCGCCGCACCTCAAGGTCAACCCGCAGCTGTGGGGCGAATGCCTCGTGGGCGCGCTCACGCAGGAAGACTTCCTCGCGAGCCTCGAGCGCGCGGGCTTCTACGGTCTCGAGGTGCTCAAGAAGAGCTACTGGAAGGACGTCGAGGGCTATCCGTTCTTCTCGGTCACGGTGCGCGGGCACAAGTTCGAGAAGACGGCCGGCTGCGTGTTCAAGGGACACAAGGCCGTGTACCTCGGACCCGCGAAGATGTTCGTGGACGAGGAGGGCCACAGCTTCCCGCGCAACGAGCCCTACGAGATCTGCACCGACACCGTCGCGAAGCTCTCCCGCGCGCCCTACGCCGGGATGTTCGCGATCCTCGAGCCCGGCGAGGAGCGCGCGGGCTACGCGTGCTGTGCGCCCGGAGCCGACGGCGCGGCCTGCTGCTGAGGCCGCGTTGAGGCGCATCGCGATTCTCTGTCTGCTCCTTCCGGGCCTCGCCGTGCAGGCGGCGGGGCCGCTGAAGGTGAACGGCTCGACCACGGTGAACCTCGTGGCCGCCGAAGCGGCGGAGATCCTGCGCGCCGAGATGAAGGTCGCCATCACCGTCGACACCCAGGGCGGCTCCTCGGGAGGCATTGCGGGGGTCGGGGACGGGACGGTCGACGTCGGAATGTCCTCGAAGCCCGTCGCCGACGAGGATCGAAAGAAGTACCCGCGCGTCACGTTCGTGGAGACCGCCATCGGTGAGGACGCCGTCGCGCTCGTCGTTTCCGCCGACGTCTTCGACGGTGGAGTGAAGTCCCTCACGAAGAAGCAGGTGGCCGACCTCTACGAATCGCGGGTCACGAACTGGAAGCAGCTCGGAGGGCCCGACCGCAAGGTCGTGTTCTTCAACAAGGAGCCCGGCCGCGGCACCTGGGAGGTTTTCGTCCACTGGGTGTACGGGAGCCCGAAGACGGCCCCCGAGGTCTCGTTGCCCGAGGTGGGCGGCAACGAGGAGACGCGCACCAAGGTCGCCTCCACGAAGGGTGCGATCACCCAGCTTTCCGCGAGCTGGGCGGAAGGCAACCCCAAGGTGCGCGCCGTTCCGATAAAGCTCGACGACGGCACGCTCGTGCCGCCCTCGCCCGCGAACATCGCCACGAAGAGGTACCCGATGTCCCGGTCGCTGTTCTTCGTGACGAACGGCCCGCCGAAGGGCGAGGCGAAGGCGTTCATCGATTTCGTGCTCTCGACTCGGGGTCAGGAGCTGGTGAAAAAGCACGGCTATCTGAGGCTCGCGGACCTGAAGTGAACGGAGTCGCGTGAAGCGGTTCGACGTGCTCCGCGGGGTTTCCCTCGGCTTCTCGGCCGTGGCGGCCGGGGCGCTGCTGCTCGTGGCCGGCTTTCTTCTGTGGGCCAGCCTGCCCGCACTGTCGCACGAGGGCCTCGGCCTCTTCGGCACCGCCACGTGGGCGTACCGCAAGGCGCGCTTCGGGGCGGCGGCGATGCTCTACGGCACCGCCGTCGTCTCGGGCATCGCGCTCCTCCTCGCGGCGCCGCTCGGCATCGCCACGGCTCTCTTCGTCTCCGAGGTCCTGCCGCAGCGTTTTCGCACCGCGGCGAAGGTCGTCGTGGAGCTCCTCGCGGGAAGTCCCTCGGTGGTCTACGGGCTCCTCGGGGTACTGTTTCTGCGCAGCTGGATGCAGTCGCTCACCGAGCGGCTCGGCTGGGAGACCCTGTCGGGTGACACGCTCCTCACGGCGGGCGTCCTCCTCGCGGTGATGATCCTGCCCACGATCGTGTCGCTCGCCGAGGACGCGTTCGAGGCCGTTCCGGCGTCCCGGCGGGACGCGGCGCGCGGTCTCGGTCTGACCCGCGCCGAGACGTGCCTCACCGTCGTCGTGCCCATGGCGGCTCCCGGTCTCGTCGGGGCGGTCCTGCTCGCGCTGGGTCGCGCGTTGGGCGAGACGACGGCCGTGTTCCTCGTGGTGG
>JAEUQS010000295.1 GCA_016789625.1 Acidobacteriota bacterium
TGGCGCCCGTTGTCGGCCGCGGCCGTGTTGCGGAAGAGCTCGTCGTAATAGAAGGCCCAGCGGTCCACGAAGGCGTCGCTCGCGAGGAGCCGGTCGATGGCCCGGTCACGCTTGTCGGCGGAGCGGTCGGCGAGGAAGGCGTTGAGCGTCGCGACGTCGGGGATGCGGCCGGTGAGGTCCAGCGTGACCCGGCGGAGAAACTCCTCGTCCCCCGCGAGGGGCGCCGAGGGGATGCCGGCCTGCTCCATGGCGCCGAAGAACTCGTCGTCGATGAAGTTGACGCGCCGCACCTTGGGCGTGATGGGTCCGCCCCCGCCGACGACGATGCCCTGAGCCTCACGCTGCTTCACGAAGCTCGCCGTGTCGATCGCGGCGATCTTGCGGCGCTCCCGGCCGTCCGGGTCGGCCGTTCCGGAGAACGAGCAATCCGACCGGGCGGGTACCGCAGCGGGATCGTCCACGGGCTCCTTCGGGGCATCGGCGCGGCTCGCGGAGCCTGGGTCCCGAAAGGCCGCCGTGATCGGCAGCGTCCCGAGGACCACGAGGGTGGAAAGGACGACGGCGCGGGTCTTCTTCATCTTCGGATCCTCCGGAACTGGCCGTTTCGACGCGGGGCGGGCGAAAGGGGATTACACGCCTCGTCGCGCTTCCCTGCCACACCTCGTCGAAACGGTGCGTCCCATCACAGTTCAGGGGGCCGGCGCTAGACTCGCGAGCTTGCGGCCGCGCCTCCTGATCTTCATCGTCGCCTACCACGCCGAGGCGACCCTCGAGCGCGTCCTCGACCGGCTGCCGGCGGACCTCTTCGAGACCTACGACACCGAGGTCCTCGTGATCGACGACGCGTCCTCCGACGCCACGTTCGAGATCGGGCTGAAGTATCGGAAGACCCATGCGGGCCTTCCTCTCACGGTCCTCAGGAACACCCGCAATCTGGGGTATGGCGGCAACCAGAAGGTCGGGTACACCTACGCCATCGAGCGCGGCTTCGACCTCGTGGCCCTGGTGCACGGCGACGGGCAGTACGCGCCCGAGGAGCTCTCGCGGCTCTGCGCCCCGATCCGCGCGGGGCACGCCGAAGCCGTTTTCGGAAGCCGCTTCCTCACGCCGGGAGCGGCGCTCCGGGGCGGCATGCCGCTCTACAAGTTCGTGGGCAACCGGATTCTCACGTTCCTCCAGAACCGGCTCCTCGGAACGCGGCTCTCGGAGTTCCACAGCGGATATCGGATCTACTCGGTGGCCGCCCTGAAGCGCATCCCGTTCCGGCTCTCCTCGAACGACTTCCACTTCGACACGGAGATCATCATCCAGCTCCTGGCCGCGGACCTCCGCATCGTGGAGCTGCCCATACCCACCTACTACGGCACGGAGATCAGCCGGGTGAACGGCCTGAAGTACGCGCTTCAGGTGGTCCTCGCGACCGCGCGCTTCGTGGCGCACCGCATGGGAATCATCTGGCAGCGGCGCTACCAGCCGCTCGTCGAGGACAACCGGCACTACACGCAGAAGCTGGGGTACGCGAGCAGCCACCAATGGGCGCTCGATGCCGTGCCGCCCGGCTCCTCGGTGCTCGACGTGGGCGCGGGACCGGTGGGCCTCACCGAGAGGTTCCTCGAGAAGGGGTGCTCGGTGACGGTGGTCGATCGCTGCCCGGTACCGTCGATTCCCCCTTCGGTGCAGATGATCGTGCAGGACCTCGACGACCCGCTCCTCTTCCCTCTCGCGCCGTACAGCCACGTGCTCCTCCTCGACGTGGTCGAGCACCTGCGCGACCCCGAGAGCTTCCTCGAGCGCTTCCGCGAGCTGGCAACCCACGAGGCGAAGACCGTGATCATCTCGGTCCCGAACGTGGCGTTCTTTCCGCTTCGGCTGCTGCTCCTCTTCGGGCAGTTCAACTACGGCAAGGCCGGAATTCTCGACCGCACGCACAGCCGGCTCTTCACGTTCCGGGGCCTCCGGCGGCTCCTGAACGACGAGGGCTACCGCGTCGTCTCCGTGCGGGGGGTGCCGGCGCCGTTCCCGAAGGCGCTGGGCGACGGGTTTCCCGCGAGGCTCCTCCTCGGGCTGAACCTCGTGGCGATCCGCGTGAGCAAGAGCCTCTTCGCCTACCAGTGCTTCTTCGTGACCGAGACGACCCCCGGGATCCGGTTCCTCCTTCGCGACGCGCTGGCTTCTGCGGAATCCCTGGCGTCGGCCCCGCCTCCGCCCCAGGCCTGAAGTTCGGGCTGTGACGGAGCCGCCATACGACCTATCCTCCCGAGGGAGTAGGATTCCCGTCCGTTTGTCGAAAGCCGACCAGCTCAGAGACCGGTTCTTCGCGGGCGTCCCGCGCTACCGATGGCTCAAAACCGTGGGCCAGGGCGGGAGCGGTCTCGTGTTCAAGGCCCACGACCTGGATCTCGACGAGCTGGTGGCGATCAAGGTGCTGCTGCCGCAGCCCGGCCGCGACGACCAGGAGCTCCTCGCGCGGTTCAAGCGCGAGATCCACCTCAACCGCAAGATCAAGCACCCCAACGTGGCCCGCATCCACGACTTCGGGATCAGCGGCGACTACGTGTTCCTCACCATGGAGTTCATCCCGGGTGACGACCTGCGGACGCTCATCGAAAAAGAGGGCGGGCAGCCGATCGACAAGGCCCTCTCGATCCTGAGGCAGATCGCGCTCGGGACACACGCCGCCCACAAGCTCGGCATCGTGCATCGCGACCTGAAGTCGCCGAACATCCTGGTGGACGAGAACGGAGCGGTCGCGATCCTGGACTTCGGGCTCGCGACCGGCATGCTCGCGGGAGACCGCAAGCTCACGGTGGATTCCGTGGTGATGGGCACCCCGCAATACATGCCGCCGGAGCAGGCGCTCGGCAAGACCCTCGATGCGAGGAGCGACATCTATTCGATCGGCATCATCGCGTTCGAGGTGCTCACGGGGGCCGTGCCCTTCGAGGCCGACTCCCCCATCGCCATCGCGCTCAAGCACGTGAGCGAGCCCGTGCCCGAGCTGCCGGCGACGTTCCCTCCGCACCTCCGGACCGTGATCCACAAGTCGCTCCAGAAGAACCCGGCCGACCGCCATGCCACGGCGGTGGATTTCGAGGCCGAGCTTTCGCTCGTGCAGCAGGCGCTCAAGGGGGGCTCGGCTCCGCGGCTCAGCACCATCGAGCCCCCCCAGCTCTCGGCCGCGCAGGCCCACATCGCCACCGAACCCATGAAGCGGATCCGGGTCGCGCCCCCCGAACCGCCGGTGTTCGCGAGGCCGGAGGCGCCGGCGGCTCCGATGCCGACGCGGGCGCCGCAGCCACCCCACGCGCCGGAGAACCCGGGAGCGTGGGTCCTTCCGTCGCCACGTCCCCCGGAACACGCGGCCATGGACCTGCCGCGCAATCGGGCACCCGTGATCCTCATCGCCAACGACGACAACCTGGAGAGGAAGATGGCCGCGGCCTCGGTCGCCCACTTCGGGTGGAAGACCGTCGAGGTGCGGAGCGGTCACGAGGTGCTCGACATGCTGATGAAGAGCCCGGCCGACCTCCTGCTCCTCGACGTGACGATGCCGGGGATGGACGGCTACGACGTGACCCGCATCGTGAGGTCGCAGCCCTCGCTCACGGCGACCCCCATCGTGCTCACGGCGCCCCGGGTCTCGCGATCGGAGTTCGCGTTCGGCATCCAGACCGGCGCGAACGACTACCTCCAGCTCCCCACGCCGCCGGAGGCGCTCGTCGGAAGGCTCTGGAAGATCCTCCAGCACCGCGGGTTCACGTCACCCGAGGCGGACAAGGTCCTCCAGAAGGCCCTCGAGACGAAGCTCAGCGAGACGGGCCCGATCGGTTGAGCGTGAGGCATCCCGACGTCCACGAATCGCCTGCGCGAAAAGCGTGAAGTGCGTGACGGTTGCCGCATCCGCAGCTCTTGCGTTTCATGAGAGCATCGAACGAGCCTT
>JAEUQS010000354.1 GCA_016789625.1 Acidobacteriota bacterium
ACCTCCGTTCCGCGCGTCGCAGAATCGGTGCCAGGATCCCCTCCTTCGCCCGCGCCGGGAGTTCTTGAAAAATTGTCGCGTCCCGCTGGGAAGACTTGCCGCGGGAAGCGGCACCCCCGTTGCATCGACCTCGTCATGACCGCAGCAACCTCGGCTCCCAAGCCGCGAAAGCGGAACCCTCTCGGGCTGCTCCTCGAGACCGCCGACAAGATGGACGACCACGCCGCGTCCACGCAGAGCGCCGCGCTCGCGTTCTACTCCGTCTTCTCGATCGCACCGGTGCTCGTCGTCGTCATCGCGATCGCGGGCGCGGCGTTCGGGGCCGACACGGTGCGCGGCGAGATCGTGCGGCAGTTCGGAGACCTCATGGGTCCCGGCGCCGCGGCCGCGATCGAGACGCTCCTCGTCGCGGCCGCGAAGAGGGAAGGCTCGGGAATCGCGAACGCCCTCGGGATCGCCACGCTGCTCCTCGGCACCACGGCCGTCTTCGTTCAGCTCCAGGAGGCCCTCAACCGCATCTGGGACGTCGCGCCCCGGCCCGGCAGCATGATCGGCTCGCTGCTCAGGAAGCGGTTCGTGTCGCTCACACTCGTGATGGGGATCGGGTTCCTGCTGCTCGTGTCGCTCGCGCTGAGCGCGGCCATCTCCGCCGCGCAGGGCTACCTCACCCAGCGCCTGCCCCTGCCCCTCGCGATCGTCTCGGCGGCCAACAACGTGCTGGGGTTCCTGGTGGTCGCGCTCGTCATCGCCCTCATCTATCGCGTCCTCCCCGACGCGAAGGTCGAGTGGTCCGACGTGGCGCTCGGGTCGGTGATGACCTCGGCGCTCATCTCCCTCGGCAAATGGCTCATCGGTTTCTATCTGGGCCGCACGTCCGTCGTCACGCCCTACGGCGCCGCGGGCTCCTTCGTGCTCATCCTGCTGTGGGTCTACTACGTTTCCTGGATCCTGCTCTTCGGCGCCGAGCTCACGAGGGCCCACGCCCGCATCTACAGGTCGGCGCGCATCGAGCCCGAACCGGGGGCCATGAAGGTCGTCACCCCCAAGGCCCCCTGAGTCTTCCTAGGCGGCAGCGGCCTTCTTCTTCGGGAGGAGCTCCTTGCGCGCCTGCTTCGCGCGCGCGGCGCCGATCGCGGTCTTGACGTCCTTCTCCTCCTCGGGCGGAGGCAGCACGGCCGGGAGGCCGAGGGAGTCGATCCAGAGCTCCCGCGTCCATCCCGTGGTGTGGTAGAGGTGCTCGTCCTCTTCGTCCTCGACCTCGTCGTGCGCGGCCTTCACGGCCTTTCGCTCGTCCGCCGGGAGCTGCTTGGCGACCTCGCCGATGAGCTCCCAGTTCAGGTGATCCTTGGTCTCGGCCTCGACCACGCTTTCGGCCGCCACGAGCTCCGCGGCTCCGGGCCCGCCCTCGGCGAGCGCCATCTCCATGGCCTGCACGAGGCCGTCGGCCTTGTGCCGGCAGATCCTGCGGCCGAGCGTCTCTTTCTCTGGATCCAGGCCCAGCGTCGCGAACAGCTCACGCACGATGCGTTCGTGGTTGCGCGTCTGGTCGAGGTACTCGGCCCACTCCTTGCGGAGCTCGGCCCGGCCCGTGCACTTGATGGCCGTCTCGTAGACGTGGATGCCGCCCTGCTCGGTCTCGAGGGCCTGGTAGAGAAGCTCGTGGAACTGTTCTTTTTCATTTCATTGCCTCCGGACCGGCCCTTCAACAAGACGCGTGCCACACCGCGGGGCCCTCTGCGTGGCACGTCGATTGCGCTGCGTGCCGCAGGGAGGCACGACATGAGCAGTCAGCCTGTGTGGATCGATGGAAAGGAAGCACGGACGCGGCCGCCGCTCTCGGGCACCCGCTCGGTGGACGTCTGTGTCGTGGGAGCTGGCGTCGCGGGCATGTTCACGGCGCTGCGACTGTCGCGGGAAGGCCTTCGCGTCGTGGTTCTCGACGACGGTCCGATCGCGGGCGGAGAGACCGGGCGCACCACCGCGCACCTCTCGAACGCGCTCGACGAGGGCTACGCGCGGCTCGAGAGCCTGCACGGCGCAGAGGGCGCCCGGCTCGCGGCCGAGAGCCACACCCAGGCCATCCAGGAGATCGCCTCGACGATTGCCAGGGAGCGCATCGCGTGCCGGTTCGAGTGGGTGGACGGGTTCCTGTTCCTGCCGCCGGGCGAGGACGCCACGCTGCTTGACCGGGAGCTCCTCGCCGCGCGGGGCGCCGGGTTGACGTCAGTCGAGCTCCTGCCGCGGGCCCCTCTGCCGGACTTCGAGACGGGTCCCTGTCTGCGCTACCCCGGACAGGCTCAGCTCGACCCGATGCGCTATCTCACCGGCCTCGTGACGGCGTTCGAGCGGCTGGGCGGCGAGATCTGCACCGACACCCACGTGACGGAGATCGAGGACGGAACGCCCTGCACGGTGAAGACCGCAGGCGGCGCGGTCGTGACGGCACGCGCGGTCGTCGTCGCGACCAACACCCCCGTGAACGACCGGTTCGCGATCCACACGAAGCAGGCCGCCTACCGCACGTACGTCATCGCGGCCCGCGTCCCGCGGGGGGCCGTGCCGCGCGCTCTCTACTGGGACACCTCCGAGGAGGCCGGGGAGACGGGCAGCTACCACTACGCGCGCCTCGCGCCGCTGCCGGGCTCCCGCACGTACGAGCTCCTCCTCGTGGGCGGCGGCGATCACCGCACGGGCGAGGCCAACGACGCGGCCGAGCGGTTCGCGAAGCTCGAGAGCTGGACGCGCAGCCGGTTCCCCGTCGCCTCGATCCACGCCCGCTGGTCGGGCCAGGTGATGGAGCCCGTGGACGGCCTCGCGTTCATCGGACGGAATCCCGGCGACGAGAACGTCTACGTCGTCACGGGGGATTCGGGACACGGGATGACGCACGGAACGATCGCCGGCCTTCTCCTGACGGATCTCATCCAGTCGCGGGAGAACGCCTGGACGAAGCTCTACGATCCCTCCCGCCGCACCTTGAAATCGCTACCCGAATACGTGGGCGAAACGGCCAACACGGCCGCGCAGTACATCGACTGGGTCACCCCGGGAGAGAACCTCACCGTGACCGATCTGGCGCCCGGCAGCGGAGCGGTGGTGCGCGTGGGGGGCTGCAAGATCGCCGCGTACCGAGACGAGGGGGGCACGCTCCATCAGCACTCCGCCATGTGTCCGCACCTCGGCGGCCTCGTGCGCTGGAACTCCTACGAGAAGACGTTCGACTGTCCCTGCCACGGCTCGCGCTTCGACGCCTTCGGCGAGGTTCTGAACGGCCCCGCGAACACGGCGCTCTCCGAGCTGCCCGAAGAGACGCCGGCGGACGCCGGGGTCCTCCTCGCCGAGGAAATACCCGCGACCTGAAACGCCCTCGGAAGCCCGGCGGAGAGGTAGAGTGCGGCGCAGAACCGCATGACCTTCTACCTCGCCGCTCTCGCCTTCAGCCTGGGACTGATCGGCATTTCCGCGTTTCTGGGCGATCACGGGGACCACGGGGGTCACGGCGAGGGCGACCACGCGGATGCCGCCCACGGCGCGCACGGACTGCACGGTCCCCTCGGGGATCTGCTGTCGCTGCGCTTCCTCACGTGGGGGCTCGGCGGCCTCGGGAGCACGGGCGCGGCGCTGACGCTGCTCGGCGTCTCGCCCGCGCTGCGGCTTCCGGTCGCGATCACCATGGGCCTCCTCGTGGGCGCGGGAACGACGTTTCTCTTCCGCACGCTGCGGTCGCTCTCGGCGGGCTCGCCGGCGGCGCCCGCGAGCCTGCTCGACACAGAGGCCGTCGTGGTGATGGCGCTCCGGCCGGGCGCCCTCGGCAAGGTGCGCGTGCTTTCCGACGGGCAGGAGATCGAGCTCCTCGCGCGAGGCGACGCCACGCTC
>JAEUQS010000355.1 GCA_016789625.1 Acidobacteriota bacterium
AGGACGGCCGGGTCGCGACCCACGCCTTCCCCCTCGACGTGCCGTACGCGGTGCGGCGCTTCTTTCGCGAGGCCGCGCCGCGTCTCCTCGTCCTCGTGGAGACCGAGCTCTGGCCCTTCGTGCTGCTCGAGGCCGCGCGACAGCGCGTCCCGGTGCTGCTCGTGAACGGCCGAATCTCGGAGCGGAGCACCTTGCGGCTTTCTCGTCTCCAAGTGTGGCTGAAGGACGCCCTGGGGGCGATCACGCGCGTCGCCGCCCGCACGCCCGCCGACGCTGCCCGGTTCCTCGAGCTCGGCCTGCCGGAGAGCCGCGTCTTCGTGGGCGGCGATCTGAAGTACGACAAGCCTCTCGCCGAGGAGCCCGCGTTCGCGCCCGAGCTGTCGCGGCTCGCGAACGGCCGGCCGGTCGTGGTCGCGGGCTCGTTCGCGAACGGCGAGATCCCGCTCTTTCTCGACGCCCTCGACGCGCTGCCCGGCGTCTTCGCCGTGATCGCGCCCCGGCAGCCCGCGACGTTCGACGCGGTGAGCGCGCTGGTCTCGGCGCGCTTCCCCACCGCGCGGCGCTCCGCCATCGCCGAGGCGCCCGGGGATCCCCGCGTGCTCATCCTCGACTCCCTGGGAGAGCTGGCCGGGACCTACCGGCTGGGAGACGTGGCCGTGCTCGGCGGAACGTTCGAGGACCGCGGCGGGCACGACGTCCTCGAGCCGCTCCGTGCCGAGCGGCCCGTGATCCTCGGCCCTTCCGACCGCAACCTCGGTCATGCCCTCCGCGAGGCGCCCGCCGCGATCTTCCGGGTGCCCCGCGACGCGGGCGCCCTCGCCGCGCGCATCACGGAGCTCCTCGCGAACGACGGTCTGCGGCTTGCGGCCGCGGAAGATGCCCGCGCGCTCTTCGCGCGGAACCAGGGCGCCGCCTCCCGCGCGGCCCGCGCGGCGAGGGAGCTGCTTTCGCCCGCATGAACGACGAGCCCGATTCGATCCTCGCCCCTCTCTCGGCGCTCTACGGCGCCGGAGTCGCCGCGCGCCTCGCGCTCTACGAGCGCGGTCTCTTTCGCGTGCGGCGGGCGGGACGGCCCGTCGTCTCGGTGGGAAACATCGCGGCCGGGGGTACGGGTAAGACCCCGTTCGTGCGATGGCTCGCCGGCGAGCTGCTCCTTCGCTCGAGGAATCCCTCGATCCTCACCCGCGGCTACGGCCGCTCCTCGCGCGGAACCGTCGTCGTCTCCGACGGCGCGGGCACGCTCGCGACGACGGCGGCCTCGGGCGACGAGGCGGCGCTCCTCGCGCGGGCCCTGCCGCGAGTCCCCATCGTGGCCGACGCGCGCAGGGTGCGCGCGGCCCGCGTCGCCGAGAAGCTGTTCCCCGCGGTGGATCTGCATCTCCTCGACGACGGCTTCTCGCACGTCGCGCTCGCGCGGGACGTCGACATCGTGCTGCTGGACGCCACCAACCCCACGGCCGGGGGGGCGCTCCTGCCCGAGGGGCGCATTCGCGAGCCGCTCACGGCGCTCGCCCGCGCGGACCTCGTGGTCGTCACGAAGGTCGAAGGCGCGGCCCCCGCCGAAGCCATCGAGCTCGCGCGGCGCTACGCGCCGGGCGCTCCCGTCTACCGTGCGGCGACGCACGTCCTCGGCATCCGCGACGACCGCGGCGAAGAGGTCCATCCCCGCGACCTTCCGAAGGGCACCCTCGTCGCGGTCGCGGGGCTCGCGCATCCCGGCGCGTTCTTCTCGACCCTCGACCGGCTCGGCATCGACGTCGAGGCCCGCCTTCCCTACCCCGACCACGCGCGCTACGGCGACTTCCGGCTGGGCAAGATCGCCCGGGCAGCCGAGGTGACGGGCGCGACCGCCGTGATCACCACCGAGAAGGACGCCGTGAAGCTTGCGGGCCGGCTCTCGCTGCCGCTCTTTCGCGTCGCCATCGAATCGCGCGTCGTGGAGCCCGGCTTCCTGACCGAGCTCGCGGCCCTCCTCACCCGGCGGCCGAGCTGATGGCCCGCGAGAGGAGCCGCGCCCGCAACGTCGTGGAGGCGGCCGCCGCCGGCGGTCTCGAGGGGTTCTTCCAGGCGCTGCCCTTCCCTGTCGCGGAAGCCCTCGGCCGCGGGCTGGCCCGGGCCGTCTTCCCCCTCACGTCGCGCCGCGCGCTCGTCACCCGGAATCTCGCCCGGGCTTTTCCGGAGAAGAGTCCCGGCGAGATCGCCGGGCTGAGAGCGCAGGTCTTCGCGCACGTCGGGGGTCTCGCTGCAGAGCTCCTCCACTTCCAGGGCGAGAGCCTCGAGAGCTTTCAGCAGAGACACACCGTAGTGGGGAACGGAATCGAGCGGCTCCGGGCCGCGGCCGCGTCGGGGCGCGGCGCCCTCATCACCACCCCGCACTTCGGCAACTGGGAGATGGGGGCCCTCGCCTTCGGTCCGCTCGGCTTCCCGGTCACGGTGGTGGTGAGACCGCTCGACAACCCGATCCTCGACGCGAAGCTCACGGCGTTTCGCGAGCGCTTCGGCAACCGCGTTCTCCCGAAGGCCTCCGCCGCGCGGGAGATCCTGCGCGTGCTGAAGGCCGGCGGCTTCGTGGGAATCCTGCCCGATCAGCACGCGCACCCTCCCGACGCCGTGGTCGCGCCGTTCTTCGGGCGGCCGGCGTCCACGACGAGCGCCATCGCGCGGCTCGCGGACAAGACCGAAGCCCTCATCGTTCCGGCATGGGACATCCGGGTCGCGCCGGGCCGCTACGAGCTCCACATCGAGGAGCCCATCGACGTCCGCACGCTGCCCCGCGAGGAGCGATCGGCCGAGGCCCTCATGACCCGCGTCAACGCCGTCCTCGAATCGGTGATCCGGAGATCCCCGGAGCAGTGGCTCTGGCTGCACAACCGCTGGCGTCTGGACTGACACTGATCCTGGGGGTTTCTCGATCCCCCCAGACCCCCCACCAGGGCACCGGGGGTTTCTCGATCCCCCCAGACCCCCCACCAGGGCACCGGGTCGATCCAACGAAAAGCGATCCTGGGGTTTCTCGATCCTCCCAGACCCCCCACCAGGGCACCGGGGGGCACCGGGTCGATCCAATGAAACGGAGACCCCTCCAAGCCCATTCGATCCGTGATCCCCGATGCGGGGCGAAGAGGCGCACATCTCTTCCCGTGCCGAAGGCTCTCCTCTTGCATCGCGTGGCCGGTACGGAGGAAGCATGTCCGTTCGAAAAACCCTCTCGATCGCGATCGCCGCCGGCGCGCTCGCGCTGGCCGGCCCGCTGGCGGCGCAACAGTGGAAGGGCAAGGGCCGCGTCGAGGGCATCCTCACCGACACGTCGGGCAAGCCGATCCCGGGAGCTGCGGTGAAGCTGCGGAAGTCCGGCGAGGGACCCGACCTCGCCACGGGCAAGGACGGCCGCTGGGCATTCCTCGGGCTCACGGGCGGCGAGTGGACGGTGGAGTTCGACGCGAAGGGCTTCCAGCCCGAGCGCATCCACATCGACGTCAGCGAGCTCCAGCGGCGTCCGCGCATCGAGCACGCGCTGAAGCCCCTCCCCGAGGCGCCGCCGCAGGCTCCTCCCGAGCCTCCGGAGCCGGGCCTTCCGCCCGGCGTCGTCGCGGCGGTCGCCGAAGGCAACGAGGCGCTCGCGCGGAAGGACTGGCCCGCCGCGCGGGCCGCGTTCGAGAAGGCCCACGCCGGCCTGCCGGAGAACGTCAGCATCCTGACGACGCTGGCCCGCTCCTACTCGGGAGAGGGCAACGCGGCGAAGGCCGTCGAGACCGTGCGGAAGATCACGGCGCTCACGCCCGACGACGCGGGCACCTGGCTCCTCCTCGCGAACCTCGAGCTCGAGAGGGGCCAGCTCGAGGCCGGCAAGGAGGCGCTCGGACACGTTCCGCAGGACTTCGTGAAGGATCCCGCGATCTACGTCAACATCGGGGTTCTCTACATGAACCAGAAGAACAACGCCGAGGCCGAGCTGTCGTTCGACAAGGCCGTCGCGATCGCGCCCGCCGACGGCTCGGGCTACTACTACCGCGCGCTCGCACGCATCGCGCAGAAGAAGAACGCCGGCGCCAAGGCCGACCTCCAGAAGTTCCTCGAGCTGGACCCCGGCTCGAGCGACGCGAAAGACGCGCGCGATCTCCTGGGAGCTCTGAAATAGGCTCCCTCGTTCGCCCGGCGGCGCTCACGGCGCTCACGGCGCTGGCCGTGCTCGCGCTCTGTGGCTGCCGGCCCGGAGATCGCCGGAACGAGGCCCCGGCGCCGGCTTCGGCCGAAGGATCGCGGGACGTCGTGCTCATCACCATCGACACGCTCCGGGCCGATGCGACGGGCTTCTCGGGCAACCCGAAGGCGAAGACACCGGCCCTCGACGCGCTCGCGCGGGAGGGCGCCGTCTTCTCGTTCGCTCACGCGCACAACGTGGTGACGCTCCCCTCCCACACGAACATCCTCACGGGGCTCCTCCCGTACACGCACGGTGTGCGCGACAACGCGGGCTCCACACTCTCCGGCAACGTTCCCACGCTCGCGACGCGCCTCGCCGCCGCCGGCTTCCAGACGGGCGCCTTCGTGGCGGCCTTTCCGCTCGACCACCGGTTCGGCCTCGCGCGCGGCTTCGGGGCGTACGACGACGCCTATCCCCGCGGAGCCGACCCGCTCGCGTTCCGGATGCCCGAGCGGCCGGGCACCGAGGTCGTCGCGAGCGCGCTCGCGTGGTGGACCGCGAAGGCCGGCTCCCGAAGGTTCCTCTGGGTGCACGTCTTCGAGCCGCACGCGCCCTACGCCCCCCCGCCGCCCCTCGACGAGGAGTTCCGCAGCGATCCCTACCTCGGCGAGGTCGCCGCGGCCGATGCCGCGCTCGCGCCGCTCCTCGCGAGCCTCCCGAAGACGACGACCGTCATCGTCACCGCCGATCACGGCGAATCGCTCGGCGAGCACGGCGAGGCGACCCACGGGCTCTTCTGCTACGAGGCCACTCTGCGGGTCCCTCTCGTGGTGAAGAGCCCCGGTGTCGCGCCGCGCGTGGACACGGCACCGGCCGCGCACATCGACATCGCTCCCACCGTGCTCGAAGCGATGGGCCTCCCGAAGGACCCGGCGCTCCCGGGCCGTTCGCTGCTTTCCCCCGCGTCTTCGAACGAAGCAGCGCGCCCCGCCTACTTCGAGTCCCTCTCCGCGAACCTCAACCGGGGGTGGGCCCCGCTCACGGGCATCGTCTCCTCGGGCTTCAAGTACGTCGACCTGCCGGTGCGCGAGCTCTATGACCTCGCCGGGGATCCGCGGGAGCTCACGAACCTCGCCGCCAGGGACGACACGAAGCTCCGCGACCTCGCGCGAAAGCTGCCGCCCGAGGCCCGCGCGCCCGCCTCACGATCCGCGCCGAGCGCCGAGGAGGCGGCCCGGCTCCGCGCCCTCGGCTACATGGCCTCGACGGCGAAGGCCAAGGACTCCTACGGAGAGACCGACGATCCCAAGAACCTGGTCTCCGTGGACGCCTCGATCCACGAGGTCATCGACCTCTACCAGCGGGGCCTCGGGCGGGAAGCCATCGGGAGGGCCGAGGCGCTCGTGAAGGACCACCCGGGCCTGGGCATCGCGGCCGAGCACCTGGCGTTTCTCTACCAGAGCGCGGGCCGGCCCGCCGACGCGGCGCGCGTCCTCGGTGACGCCATCGCGCGGGGAGCCGGGTCGGAGGCGATCGCCGTGCGGCTCGGCCTCGCGCTCGCGGAGGCGGGCCGCGCGAAAGAGGCCGTGCGCGTCCTCGCGCCGCTCGAAGCGAGCGCCGACCCCGCGACGCGGAACGCCTACGGCATCGTCCTCGCCGACGCCGGCGACCTTGCGAAAGCGATATCGGTTTTCGAGGGGATCCTCGCGAAGGAGGGCGAGGACCCCGAGACGCTCGCGAACCTCGGGATCGCGCTCCTCCGCGCCCGGCGCCCTGCCGAGGCCCGCACGCGCCTCGAGGCCGCGACACGCCTCGCGCCCCGCTCGCTCATGGCCTGGAACGGTCTCGGGGCCGCGGCTCACGCGCTTCACGACGTGGACGGCGCCCTCGCGGCCTGGGCGCGCGTTCTGGCGCTCGATCCGGGCAACCTCGACACGCTCTACAACGTGGGCACCACGGCCGCGCGGAACGGACGGAACGAGGAGGCCCGAGCCGCTCTGACGCGCTTCGTCGAGACGGCCGACCCGAGGCTCCAGGCCCGCGAGATCGCGGAAGCGAAGGGCCTCCTGCGGCGTCCCGCCTCGTAGCGCGGGCCGGGCCTGCCTCTTGCAGCTCCGGGCGGCATGAGAGCTCAGGCGATTTCCCTCCTCCTCCTCGGCGTCCTCTCGGGTTCCGCGGGCGCGGACGACGCTCCCCCCGGGAAGAAGGTCACCGCCGAAACGGAAACGACCCTCGTCGAGGTCCCGGTTCACGTCGTGGGGCGCGACGGGGCTCCGCTGCGCAACCTGACGCGGGCCGACTTCGAGGTCTTCGACGACGGCCAGCGGGTGGAGCTGGCGGAGGTCGAGAGATTCGATCTCGAGGACTTCTCGAGGGCCCCGGGCGCCGAGGCGCTTCCCCTTCCTCCGGCCGCCCGGCGCCGCTTCTTCCTCCTCTTCGACCTCTCGTTCTCCACCCCCGTGAAGCTCTCCCGCGCCCGCTCGGCCGCCCGCGACTTCGTGCTCGACGGCGTGAAGAACGGCGACGTCGTCGCGGTCGCGACGCACGACGCCGAGAAGGGGCTCAAGCTGGTCCTCTCGTTCACGGCCGATCGCGACATCGTGGCCTCCGCGATCAACTCCCTCGCGCTCCCGAGCCTCACGCAGGCGAGCGCCGATCCGCTCGCGCTCGTCGTGCCCGGCAGCCTCTCGGGAAACGGAATCTCCTCCGGCTCGAGCGCCTCGCGGTCGGACGGCGAAAGCGAAGCCGCGGCCCAGCTCGGCGCGGTGGCGAGCTCCTCGCGCAAGAGCTTCGACGGCTATCAGAAGGGCCGCGTCCAGCAGACGATCAAGCAGTACGGCGACCTCGCCCGCACGCTCTCGAGCGTGCGCGGCCGCAAGCACATCCTGCTGTTCTCCGAAGGCTTCGACAGCCGTCTCCTGGTGGGTCTCGCGAGCGGCGCATCCGCTCTCGGGGGCGGCAACGACGTCGTGAACGGCGAGATCTGGAAAGTCGACAACGACGACCGCTTCGGCAGCTCCGAGCTGAAGGACCGTCTGTCGGAGGCGCTCGCCACGTTCAACCGCGCCGACTGTGTGATCCACGCGATCGACGTCGCGGGGCTCTCGGACCGCAGCACGAACCCGCAGTCCGCGAGCCCCGGCGACGCGGACGCCTCCGGCCGCGAGGGCGGCCGGGGCCGGGGCCAGGAGTCGCTCTTCCTCCTCGCGCACGAGACCGGCGGCGAGGTGTGGAAGAACTCGAACGACATTCAAGGCCAGCTCGAGAGGCTGCAGCAGCAGACCTCCGTGGTGTACGTGCTGACGTTCACGCCGAAAAAGCTCACCGAGCCGGGCCGCTTCCATGCGCTCAGCGTGAAGGTGAAGACTCCGGGGGCCCGCGTCTCGGCCCGCTCGGGCTACTACGAGCCGCGCCCCTACTCGAAGCTCTCGGTCGCCGAGAAGCGGCTCGTCACGGCCGAGCTCATCGCGTTCGGGCTCCCCCGCAGCGAGATCACCGCGCGGGTGCTGGCGGCGCCTTTCCGCGTGGCCGGACAGGAGAAGCTCGAGGTCCCGGTGATCGTGGAGATCCCCGGCGGGCGGCTCCTCGCGGACGCTCCGCCGGCCGGCACCATGACCCTGGAGCTCTACGCCTATGCGACGGACGAGCGGGTGCGCGTGGGCGACTTCGTGTCGCAGACGTTCACGCTGGATCTCGCCAAGGCCGGGAAGCAGCTGCGCGACGGCGGCCTCAAGTACTACGGCTCGCTCAGCCTGCTCCCCGGCTCCTACTGGCTCAAGGTGCTCGTGCGGGATCCGCAGTCGGGCCGCACGGGGCTCCAGGTGGTGCCCGTCACCGTCCCGCTGCCCGCGAAGGACCGGCCCGAGCCCTTCGTGCTGCCACCGTTCTTCCACGAGGCGCCGGGGCTCTGGACGATGGTGAAGGGGCCGGTTCGGGGCACGCTTTCGTACCCGTTCGTCGCGAAGGCGGATCCCTACGTGCCGACGCCGCTCGTCGAGATTCCGAGAAACGGGAGCGCGGCCGTCTCGTTCGTCGTCTACAACCTCGGCGACGATCCGGTCGCCGTCGAGGCGCGCATCCGCGGAACCGACGGCAAGGACTGGGGGCCCGCGGCGCTCTCGGCGGCACAGTCCGACGAGAAGGGGGCCATGGGCGCCCGCCACCTCCTCGCGTCGCTCACCGCGCGGGATCTCCCGCCGGGCACCTACACGCTCCTCGCGACGGTGAAGGATGGCGTCTCAGGGCTGGAAGGTCAGAGCGCGGGGACGTTCTCCGTGAGGTGACGAGGACCCCGGCTGTGGGGGGCCTGGGGGGATCGAGAAACCCCCAGGATCAAAAC
>JAEUQS010000393.1 GCA_016789625.1 Acidobacteriota bacterium
TCGTACTGAAGCGGGTCGACGTCGGTGATGCCGAGCGTCCAGGCCACGAGCGAGCCCGCCGCGCTGCCTCGGCCGGGACCCACCGGAATACCGCTGTCCTTGGCGAACTTGATGAAGTCCCACACGATGAGGAAGTAGCTCGACAGCCCCATCTTGCGGATGACACCCGTCTCCCATTCGAGACGCGCGTCGTAGTCCTTCCGCGGATACTTCATCCAGCCCGATTCGAAGGCCGGCTGGAGCTTCAACAGGCGCATCTCGAGGCCCGCGCGCGTGAGCGCCTCGATGTACGCCTGATCGTCCGCGAAGCCTTCGGGGATCGGGTACGTGGGGATCTGGAGCGTCGTGTCCTCGATGACACCCTTGGCCACGCGATCGGCGATCGCCACCGTGTTCGTCACGGCCTCGAGCGTCCACGGCGCGAACGTCTCGTTCATCTCGTCGGCGTTCTTCACGAAGAACTCCGAGTTGTAGAACTTCATCCGCTTCTGGTCGTCGAGCGTCTTACCCATGCCGATGCACAGGAGGACGTCCTGCGCCGGCGCGTCCTCCCGCGTCAGATAGTGCGAGTCGTTCGTCGCGACGGGCGGGATCCCGGTTTCCTTCGACAGACGGAACAGATCGGGCAGGATCTTTCTCTGCTCGGGCAGACCGTGGTCCATGACCTCGATGAAGTAGCGGTCCTTGCCGAAGAGGTCGCGGTATCTGTAGGCCGTGCGCTTTGCGCCCTCGTAGTCGCCGGCGCTCAGCTTGCGCGAGATTTCGCTGTTGAGGCAGCCCGAGAGCGCGATGAGGCCCTCGTGGTACTTCTCGATCAACTCGAAGTCCATGCGGGGCTTGTAGTAGAAGCCCGAGAGGTAGGCCTCGGAGACGAGCTTCGTGAGGTTCTTGTAGCCCTGAGGCGACTCGACGAGCAGCGTCAGATGGTAGTTGTTGGCCTCGCCGTCCGGATCGCGGAGGGACTGCCGGTCGAAACGCGAGCCCGGCGCGACGTAGGCCTCGACGCCCAGGATGGGCTTGAGGCCGGCGGCCAGAGCCTGTGATTGGATCTCGTAGGCCCCGAACATGTTTCCGTGGTCGGTGACCGCAACGGCATCCATGCCGTGGTGCTTCACGTGCTTGACGAGGTCCTTCACGCGGTTCGCGCCGTCGAGGAGCGAATACTGCGTGTGGAGGTGGAGGTGAACGAAATCCCCGGCCATATCGACTCGATCTTAGTCCCCGAGGCTCGCGATCATTCCCATTCGATCGTTCCCGGAGGTTTGCATGTCGGGGCCTTGCCTGGTCATTCCCACTCGATCGTTCCCGGAGGTTTTGACGTCACGTCGTAGACGACCCGGTTGATCCCGCGAACTTCACCCACGATCCGCCGGGCCGTGCGGTCCAGGAGATCGTGGGGCAGGCGCGCCCAGTCGGCGGTCATGAAGTCTTCCGTGGTCACGGCGCGGAGCGCGACGACACTCTCGTACGTCCGGCCGTCGCCCATCACACCCACGCTCTTCACCGGAAGGAGCACGGCGAATGCCTGCGAGGTCGAGGTGTAGAAGCCGCCGGTGCGGAGTTCCTCGAGGAAGATCGCATCCGCTTCCTGCAGGATTCGTACGCGTTCGCGCGTGACCTCTCCGGGAATGCGCACCGCGAGTCCCGGTCCCGGGAACGGATGCCGGTAGAGCATGTCGTGCGGGATGCCGAGCTCCTCGCCGAGACGGCGCACTTCGTCCTTGAAGAGCTCCCGCAGCGGCTCGACGAGGGTGAAGCCGAGCTTCTCCGGCAGCCCTCCCACGTTGTGATGGGTCTTGATGACCGCGGAGGGGCCCTTCACCGAAACGGACTCGATGACGTCGGGGTACAGAGTCCCCTGGGCCAGCCAGCGGGCGCCGTCCACGGCCTTCGCGTTCTCGGTGAAGACGTCGATGAACAGGCCGCCGATGATCTTGCGCTTCCTCTCCGGGTCCGACACGCCGGCCAGGACGTCCAGGAAGCGATCCGATGCGTCGACTGCCGTCACCGGGAGATCCAGATGGCGAAACGCCTCCATCACGAGCCGTCCCTCGTTCTTGCGAAGGAGACCGGTGTCGACGAAGACTCCGCGGAACCGCTCGCCGACGGCCTCCCGCAGGAGCGCCGCGACGACCGTGGAGTCCACGCCCCCCGAGAGGGCGCCGAGGACGACGCCGCCGTCCTTCACCTGCTCGCGGATGCGGGCGATGGCCGTGTCGCGGAAGCCCGCCATCGTCCACGTGGGCGCGGCCCCGCAGATGTCGTAGAGGAACGCCTCGAGCATGAGCGCGCCGTTCTCGGTGTGGTGCACCTCGGGATGGAACTGGATCGCGTAGAGCCGCTTTTCCGGGTTCTCGAAGCCCGCGACGGGCGCGTCCTTCGTGGACGCCGTCACCGTGAAGCCCACGGGCTCCTTCTCCACGTGATCGCCGTGGCTCATCCAGACGGTCTGAGGGGAATCCAGGCTGCGGAACAGCGCTCCCCCGCGCACGTCCACCTGGGCCCGTCCGTACTCGCGGGACGCGGCCTTGACGACGGCGCCGCCCAGATGGTGTGCCATGAGCTGCATGCCGTAGCAGAGACCCAGGATCGGGATGCCGAGGGAGAGGAGCGCCGGATCGAGGGCCGGGGCACCCTCGTCGTACACGCTGGAGGGGCCGCCGGAGAGCACGATGCCCTTGGGTGCGTACGAGAGGACGTGGTCGATCCGGGCATCGAAGGGCATCACCACCGAACGCACGCGGGCCTCGCGAATGCGGCGGGCGATGAGCTGGGTGAACTGCGATCCGAAGTCGAGGACGACGATCGTATCCGGCGGCGTCATGGTCCCGGATGATGGCATGCGCCCCCTCGGCTCCGGCGCCGTCTCAGACGGCCTCGGTGGACCGCTTGCCGAACCGCTCGTACGCAGCCCGCGGCAGCCCCACGAGGAACGCGAAGAAGAGGGCCGGCGGGAGCACCGCGAACGGGGTCGCGGCCACCAGAACGGGTGCGATGTTGACGCCTCCCGGCAGCTCGCCGCCATGAGCGATGCGGTGGAGGAGGGCTCCCACCGTGATCGCGAAGACGACCGAGAGCGCGAGGAACGTGACGGTGCTCTCGGGCGCCAGCTTCGGAGGCTTGGGCCGTTCGCCGGGTCCCTTCCAGAGGGGTGCCGCGGCGCTCACGCCGACGTCCGCGAGGAACACCAGCAGTCCGGTGACGAGGTAGGGCAGGAGGAAGAACATTCCCGAGGTCAGCGCGAACCGCTGCCACGGGCTCCTCGCGACGCGCGGGCCGATGGCGTCCGCGAGGAACGGGTAGACGTGATAGCTCTCCGCGGCCTGGGGGTGCGCCGCGAAGAACGCGATGAGCGCCCCGAGGAAGGCGAACGGCGCGAC
>JAEUQS010000362.1 GCA_016789625.1 Acidobacteriota bacterium
GACCTTCTTGCGCGACCAGGAGTCGAGGCCCAGCTTGGCGTGCCGGCCGAGAAGGCGTCCGAGCGTCTGGGCCGCGTAGGGCCCGAAGCCCGGCTGCGCGAGGATCTCCTTCTCGACCTCCGCGTCCGGCCGGTCCGGATCCTCCCAGCGCGCGAGGTCGAGGCGTCCCGAGGCGACGTTCTCGGCAAACCGCGCGAGGTACGGCGCCCGGTAGCCGAGCTTCATCTCTTCCTTGAGGCGGGCCTCCCCCAGTCCTGCCAGGAACGCCGGACCCGGGAACGCGCCGGTTCCCCGGCCGGCGACGAGGTTCGTCACCATGATCCGTGTGAGGCCCCACGTGCAGTTCGTGGTCGCGAGCACCTTCACCGAGTCCTCGAAGAGCGTGGGCGCGCGGAGGATGCGGCCCGCCCTTCGCTCGGCGATCCAGCCGAAACCCTCGCGCGCCCTCGCCGCACAGGCGGCGTGAAACGCGTCGAGATCGGCGGAGAGATCGAGGACGCGGGAGAGCACGCCACGGAGCTTCGCGACCGGAACCTTCGGCGACGCGGAAACCGATATCCCGTTTGCCGTTCGCGATACGGCGATCCGGACGGCGGCGCCCTCGATTTCCGCGCAGAACGACAGACGCCCCTTCGCGGCGTCCCAGTCGAAGGGCGGCAGGTCGTACCACCCGTGGCTCCTCACCACGAGGTCGAGATCCAGATCCGGAGGGACGAGCGCGCCCTTCAATGCCAGCGTCCGCCCGCGGCCCGTACGGCTTCCTTGAGAACCACGCGGCCCGCGTCGCCGAGCGCGTTCCCGTCGAACGGCGTCGGGTGGGGCGTGTCCTTGCCCTGGACGAGCACCACGTCGCCGAGATCCCGCACGGCCTGCACGGTGTGCCAGAGCACCGTCGAGGAGGCGAACGGAGTGACGATGGTGAAGGCCCCGGGCTGCAGCTCCACGCGGATGACGGGCTCGCCCATCGTTTTCGCTGCCTGCGCGGTCGTGCGGGCGGAGCGCACCACGAGAAGCCAGAGCAGCCCCAGAACACCCGAGATGAACGGCGTGAACCACCACACCTCACGGCCCACGAGAAGCGCGACGAAGGCGAGAAAACCCGAATACGCGAAGAGCGCCCAGGCGTTTTCCCGAAACGTGGCGCGAAACGCCCGCCGGGCGAACGCCACGTCGTACCTCGTCTCGAACGAGAACGTGCCCGTCACCGGGGCTCCTCGTCTCCGGAGATCACCTCCGGCTCGGGCTCCGCGACGGCCCAGCACGGTTCCTGGGGCGCCGTGCCGCGCAGGAACGTCTCCGCGAAGGCCCGCGGCTCGTCGGCCGCCACGCGGCAGCCGCGTTCCCGGTCGATGATCACCCGCTCGATGCCCGCGGGCTCGGGGAAGGGCGCCTCGAAGTAGTGCGAGGGCAGGCGCCGCGCGAAGTCCGCGAAGATCGGCACGGCGGCCATCGACCCCGAGAGCGCGAGGCCGCGGTTGTCGTCGAAGCCCACCCACACGGCCACGACGATGCGCGGGGAGAAGCCGATGAACCACGCGTCGCGGCCGTCGTTCGTGGTCCCCGTCTTCCCGGCGAGGATTCCGTTCACGCCGCCGCGGCGGGCGCCG
>JAEUQS010000371.1 GCA_016789625.1 Acidobacteriota bacterium
GTGATTCCCGACAGCGCATCCATGGACCGTCCCGCCGAGCGGCCCCGAGGCGTCTCGCGCAAGGGCGTGCTGCTCCTGGGCGACGCCCTCGTTCTCGTGGTGCTCGCCGCGTTCACCGTGCCCCACCTGCGCCGGGTCGCGAGCGTCGACCGCTCCGTCTCCTCGGCCGCGCTGCGCTTCGGCGCCGTCACGAGGGGAACGCTCGTGCGCGACGCGTCGGCGCAGGGACGCATCGTCGCGGCCCTCCACCCCACGCTCTTCGCTCCCGTGGCCGGGATCGTGTCGCTCCGTGTCAAGGCGGGCGCGACCGTTACGAAGGGCACGCTCCTCGCCGAGATCGAAAGCCCCGAGCTGAAAAGCCGCCTCATGCAGGAGCGCTCCACGCTGGCCTCCCTCGAATCCAGCCTCTCGCGCCAGCGCCTCTCGGTGCAGCAGGCCGCCCTCCGCGCCAAGCAGGCCGAGGCCCTCCTCGCGGTGAAGCTCGAGGCCGCGGGCCGCGCGCTCGAGCGCGACGAGCGGACGTTCAAGGAAGGGCTCCTCAACCGCATCGACTTCGAGAAGTCCAAGGACGACGTGCGCATCGCGACGCTCGAGCTCGAGAACGCGCGGAGCACGGCACGGCTCGAGGCCGAGGCCGGTGCGTTCGACGTGCGGGAGCGCGAGCTCTCGGCCGAGCGCCAGCGGTCCGTCGCGAGCGAGCTCGCGCGCCAGGTGGAGCGCCTCAGCATCACCGCGCCGTTCGACGGCGTCGTCGCCACCATCGCCGTGCAGGACCGCGACGCGGTCGCCGCCAACGGACCGGTCGTCACGGTCGTCAGCCTCGACGCGTTCGAGGTGGAGGTCCAGCTCGCCGAGAGCTACGCGAACGATCTCGCGCCCGGGCTGGAGGCCCAGGTGCAGTGGGAAGGCAAGGAGCTCCAGGGGCACATCACGAACGTCTCTCCCGAGATCGCCGATGGGCTCGTGAAGGGCACGATCGCGTTCGATGGCGAGGAGCCCAAGGGCCTCCGCCAGAGCCAGCGCGTGAGCGTGCGGATGGTCTTCGAGAAGAAGCCCGGCGTGCTCAAGGTCGCGCGCGGGCCGTTCCTCGAGGCCGGCGGCGGACGCAAGGCCTACGTCGTGGCCGGCGGAGTCGCCGAGGTCCGCGAGATCACCACCGGAGCCGTGAGCGTCTCGGAGGTCGAGATCCTCACGGGCCTCCGCGAAGGCGAAGAGATCGTTCTTTCCGACACCGCAGAGTTTCTGGGAGCGGCCCGCGTGCTGCTCTCCAAATAGAAGAGGTTCCGATGCTCAAGATGACGGGAATCCGCAAGGTCTATCGCACCGATCTCGTCGAGACGCACGCGCTCGACGACGTCACGCTCGACGTCAAGGCCGGCGAGTTCGTCGCGGTGATGGGCCGCTCGGGCTCGGGCAAGACGACGTTCCTCAACGTGGCCGGCCTCCTCGACACGTTCGACGGCGGCACGTACACGCTCGACGGCATGGACGTGAGCCGCCTCTCGGACGCGACGATGTCGCGCACGCGGAACGAGAAGATCGGCTTCATCTTCCAGTCCTTCAACCTCATCCCCGACCTCGACGTCTTCGACAACGTCGATCTCCCGCTCCGCTACCGCCGCATGACGGCGAAGGAGCGCAAGGAACGCATCCTCTCGGCCGTCGAGAAGGTGGGGCTCTCGTCGCGCCTCCACCACCTGCCGTCGCAGCTCTCGGGCGGTCAGCAGCAGCGCGTCGCGATCGCGCGCGTCCTCGCGGGCGACCCGCGGCTGATCCTCGCCGACGAGCCCACCGGCAACCTCGACACGCTCATGGCGCGCGAGGTGATGGAGCTCCTCCTCAAGATCAACGAGCAGGGCGCGACGATCGTCATGGTCACGCACACGCCCGAATGCGCGGCCCGCGCGCAGCGCGCGATCCACCTCCTCGACGGCCGCGTCGTGGACGGCGACTCGCACTTCGGCCACCTCCGCAGCGTGCCCACCGGCGCGCTCGCGGCGGCGATCTGAGGAGGCGGCGATGGCGCTCCTCGGCTACGACCTCTTCCTCGCCCGCAAGAGTCTCCGGCGAAACCCGGGCCTCACGCTCCTCGTCGTGGTGGGCATCGCGCTCGGCATCGCCGTGTCGACGACGTTCGCCGCGGTGCGCCATGCGTTCCAGACGGACCCGATCCCCGAGAAGAGCTCGATGCTCCACTCCGTGCGGCTGGACTCCTGGGACCCCGCGGCCCCGCACCCCGACCGGGTCGGCGTGCCGCCGCAGGTCACCTACCGCGACATGGTGGAGATCATGAAATCGAAGATCCCCGTGCGGCAGTCGGGGATGTTCAAGACGAACCTCTACGTCTTCCCGGCCGACAAGGCCCAGAACCCGTTCGAGGAGATGGCGCGGGTCTGCTACCGCGACTTCTTCGCGATGTTCGGCGCGCCCTTCGCGTACGGCGGCACGTGGGACGAGAAGGCCGACGGCGGCGAGCCCGTGGTCGTGCTCTCCGAGCCCATGAACCAGAAGCTCTTCGGCGGCGTCAACAGCGTGGGGAAGACCGTGCGCCTCAGGGACCGCGATTTCAAGGTCGTGGGCGTCCTCGCGAAGTGGATGCCGAACCTCAGGTTCTACGACCTCACGCAGAATTACATCGGCGAGCCGGAGAACCTCTACATCCCGTTCGGCCTCCTCCGGCCCATGGAGCTCCAGCTCGCCGGCAACAACGACGGATGGGGTCCCAACACCGGGACGGGCTTCGAGGGCTACCTCGCTTCCGAGTCGACCTGGATCCAGATGTGGGTCGAGCTGCCGAACGCCCAGGCCGTGGCCGCGTACAAGAGCTTCCTCGACGCGTACGCCACCGAGCAGAAGAAGATCGGGCGTTTCCAGCGGCCGCTCAACAACAAGGTCACGCCCCTCCTCGAGTACATGGCCGATCGCGAGGTGACGCCGAGAGCCGTGAAGTCGCTCTTCGCGGTGTCGCTCCTCTTCCTCGCCGTGTGCGCCGTGAACCTCATCGGGCTCCTCCTCGGCAAGTTCCTCGCGCGCTCCGGCGAGACGAGCGTGCGGCGGGCGCTCGGGGCGAGCCGCAAGGACGTCTTCCTGCAGCACCTCGTCGAGTGCCAGCTCGTGTCGGCCGTGGGCGGTGTGGTCGGCGTCCTCCTCGCGCTGGGAGCTCTCTCGGGCATCAACGCGTGGCTGAAGTCCCAGACCGGGCGCGGCGATCTCTTCGCGCTCGACCTGCCCATGCTGCTCGTCGCGCTCGCCCTCACGGCCGGCGCCGGGCTCGTCTCGGGCCTCTACCCCGCGTGGCGCGCCTGCCAGCTCGCGCCCGCGGTCCACCTCCGCATCGGCTGAAGAAGAGGAGACGCCATGGCTTCAGATTTCGGACCCATCCTCCGGGCGCTCTCGCGGAACAAGGCCCGCGCCTCGATCATCGTCCTCGAGGTGGCCCTCACGCTCGCGATCGTCGTGAACTGCGTGAGCCTCATCAAGGACGCCCGCCTCGAGCTCGCGAAGCAGTCGGGCTTCCTCGACGAGGACCTCATCTCGGTGCGCGTCCGCGCCTTCGACCCGGCGTTCAACGAGCAGCCCTTCACCGACTCGGTGATCGCCAAGGACGTCGAGGCGCTCCGCGCGCTGCCCGGCGTCGCCGCGGCGACCCAGACGCGCTTCCGTCCCTGGCAGGGAGGCGGCAGCTCGAACGAGGTGTGGATCGCGGGCACGAAATCGCCCACGTTCCGCATCCAGACCTACGCCGCCGACGGCCAGACGTTCAAGTCGCTCGGCATCACGGTGGCCGAGGGGCGTGACTTCACCGACGACGAGGCCGTGTCCGAGAGGGACCGCGTGCGCGCCGTGACGAGCCAGAACCGGCCGCGGTCGGCCGACGGCAGGGCCACGACTCCGATCGTGCAGGAGATCGTCGTGAGCCGTGCATTCGCGAAGCTCGCGTTCGCCGATGGTGTCGCCCTCGGGAAGAGCCTCGAGGATTCCGACGGCGACCAGTACGCCATCGTCGGCGTCATCGACCGCTTCTACAACCCGTACGCGTGGAACATCGGCGAGTACGTCATGTTCTACGCCACGCGGTCGACCGGGATGCAGTACCTCGTGAGGGCCGAGAAGGGCCAGCGGGAGACGCTCCTCAAGTCGCTCGACAAGGCGCTCCTCACGGTGAACCCGGGACGCGTCGTGAAGATGGACACGATCCAGGACCTCAAGCTCAAGAACCAGGGAGAGCAGCTCTTCGTGGTGAAGATGCTCGGCGGCGTCATCTTCCTTCTCGTGTTCGTGACGGCTCTCGGCATCGTGGGGATCACGTCGTTCTCGGTGGCCGAGCGGACCCGGCACATCGGCACGCGCCGCGCGCTGGGCGCGCAGAAGACCGACATCCTGCGCTACTTCCTCACCGAGAACTGGCTCCTCACGTCGTTCGGCATCGTGATCGGCTCGGGCCTCGCGTTCTTCCTGAACGCAGCTCTCGTGTCCTCGTCCACGGCCTCGCGCCTGGCCCCCGTGCTGCTCCTCGTGGGCATGGGGATCATGTGGGTGACCGGCATCCTCTCGGCCCTCGCGCCCGCGCTGCGCGGCATGCGCATCGAGCCCGCCATCGCGACCCGCAACGTCTGAGCCCGGATGGTGAAGAATCGGGGGTCGAAGATGCCCGCCTCCGAATCGCTTCCCGAGCCCCTCGCCGTGCTCGTCGTGGAGGACCAGCCCGCCGTGGCCGAGGCGCTGGCGGTCCTCTTCGACGTGCACGGCATTCCGTGCGAGGGGGCGAGCTCGCCCGCCCAGGCCCTCGAGCGCCTCTCGCGCCCCGGCATCGGCGCCGTCGTGCAGGACATGAACTTCGATCGCGGCGAGACCTCCGGCGCGGCCGGCGAGGGCCTCTTCGCGGAGATCCGCGCTCGCGACCCCCGCATGCCCGTCCTCCTGATGACGGCGTTCACCGACCTCGAGGCCGCGGTGCGGCTCGTGAAACAGGGCGCCAACGACTACTTTCGCAAGCCCTGGGACGACGCCAAGCTCGTCGCGAGCGTGCGCAACCTCCTCGCGCTCCGGACGCTCCAGCTCGAGAACGAGAGCCTGCGCTCCCAGCCCGCGCGGGCCCGCTCGGCGTTCGCGCTCCGGCACGACCTCTGCGGGCTCGTGTACGAGAGCGAGGCTTTGCACGAGGCCGTGATGCTCGCGGTGCAGGTGGCCCCCTCCAACGTGCCCGTCCTCGTGACCGGTCCCAACGGCGCGGGCAAGGAGAAGATCGCCGAGATCGTCCAGGCCAACTCCAGGCGGCGCGACCGGCCCTTCGTGCGGGTGAACGTGGGCGCGCTGCCCGACGAGCTGCTCGAGGCCGAGCTCTTCGGCGCCGAGGCGGGCGCGTACACGGGCGCGACGAAGCGGCGCTTCGGCCGGTTCGAGGCAGCCGACTCGGGGACGCTCTTCCTCGACGAGATCGGGAACCTCTCGGCGGCCGGGCAGATGAAGCTCCTCCGCGTGCTGCAGTCCTCGGAGTTCGAGAGGCTGGGCTCCAGCGAGACGAGGCGCGTCGACGTGCGGGTCGTGTGCGCGACGAACTCGGACCTTCCCGCCGCCATCAAGGCCGGACGCTTCCGCGAGGATCTCTACTTCCGCCTGAACGTCATCGAGATCGCGGTGCCCCCGCTTCGCGATCGCCCGGACGACGTTCTGCCTCTTTCCCGGAGCTTCCTCGCCGAAGCGGCGGCAGAGGCCGGCCGCGCGCTGCGGTTCACGCGGGAGGCGGAGGCGCTGCTCCTCTCTCACGCGTGGCCCGGCAACGTGCGCGAGGTCTCGAACCGCGTGAAGCGGGCGGCGCTCGTGGCTAAGGCCGAGGACGTCTCGGGCGCGGACCTCGG
>JAEUQS010000372.1 GCA_016789625.1 Acidobacteriota bacterium
GAGGAACCCGCCGCCCACGCCGAGAAAGCCCGTGAGCGCGCCGACGAGAAAGCCCGCGATCACCGAGGCCAGCCGCCGCGCGGGCCGCGAGGGGCCCTCCGCCACCGAGCGCCCCCGGATCATGAAGGCCCCCGCGACGAGCATCACGCCGCCGAAGATGAGGAGCAGCGTTCCCGGGGCCACGAGGTGGGTGAGGCGGGCTCCGAGGAGCGCGCCCGCCATGCCCGAGAGGCCGAAGAGGAGGGCCGCGGCCGTGTCGACCTGACCGCTCCGGCGATGCAGCAGCGCGGCCAGGATGCTCGTGCCGCCGACGATCGCGAGCGACAGCGGAACCGCTTCGTGCGGGTCGATGCCGGCCACGTACACGAGGATCGGCATCGCGAGAATCGACCCGCCGCCTCCGAGGAGTCCCAGGGAGAGCCCCACGAGACCCGCGAGAACGAGGGCCAGCCCGAGAGACGCGTTCACGAAGGCTCACTCTCGCACGGGTGGCGGGAAAAGCTGGCATCCTCTGCCCACACATGTCGATTCCCTGGGCGTCCCCGAAGCGTGCGGCGCTGGTGGTCCTGAAGGCTCTGTCGCTCGGGTTTCTGCTGGGCCTCGGACTGTGGGCGTTGGGCGTGATGAAGAACCTCGGCATGTCCCTGGGGATCAACATGGTCTTCGCCGGCGTCATGTGGCCGGCCTTCGAGCTGCTGTCGCCCTGGTACCACGCGCCGGACCGCGGGGACCGCTCTCCGGCGAAGGTCGCCCTCATCGCGCAGGCCCGCATCCTGGCGCTCTTCACTGCCCTCGTGTTCGTATGCCTCGGCCTCATCTACCTGTTCACGGGCGTGAACTTCTTCCGCTACCCGTCGATGGTCGTCTTCTCGTTCCTGTTCGGGCTGGTCATCACGACGTTCATGAACTCGCTCCACACCACGTCGAGCATGGTCGAGAGCGAAAGGGCCCGCGCGCGCGCGGAGGTGGACCGCTTGCGGTTCGAAGTGCTCGAGGCCGACGTCGCGAGGAAGACCCAGGAGCTCGAGGAGGCCCGGGCGCTCCAGACCTCGATGCTGCCGCTCGCGCCCCCGGCGCATCCGCACTTCGCGCTCGCGTTCGGCATGCGTACGGCCACCGAGGTCGGCGGCGACTACTACGACGTGCGCGAGACCGCTGACGCGCTCGAGCTCGTCCTCGGCGACGCCACGGGGCACGGCACGAAGGCGGGCCTCCTCGTGGTCGCGGCCAAGACGCTCTTCCAGACGGAAATCGCCAAGAGCCTGCCCTCGGCCGCGCTCCTCCGCGCGAACGCGGGCGTGAAGAGCCTGAACATGGTCCGCATGAACATGGCCCTCACGCGCGTGTCGGCTCGGCCCGGGCGGCTCTCGATCTCGGCGGCGGGCATGCCGCCGGCGCTCCACTACCGGGCAGCCGACGGCAAGGTCGACGAGATCGTCCACGAAGCGCCGCCCACCGGCCAGATGCGCCTCGCTCGCTACACCGACACCGAGGTGCCGTTCGCGCCGGGGGATCGGCTCGTGCTCTTCTCCGATGGCTTTCCCGAGTGCCTCGACGCGAACGGCGACCCGCTCGGCTACGAGGCCGCGCGCGACGCTTTCGAGCGCGTCGCGACGCGGCCGCCCGCGGAGATCGTGGAGGCTCTCTTCCTGCGTGCCGAGGAGTGGGCGGCGGGCCGTCCCTTCGACGACGACGTGAGCTTTCTGGTCTTAGCGGCGCGGTAGTTACCGGGTCTTCGGGCCACGCCGAAGCCGGTGGTCATGAACGGCTAGAACTGCAGGCCGATCGATACCGGGACCATGACGAAATCCACGGGATCCAGGATCACGCGGTGGTACCGGGCTTCGGCGAACACCGTGACCGAGCCGACCTTGATTCCCACTCCGGCCCCCGCGTTCCACCCGAACTCCTTGCTCTGGGCCGTGAACGTGGCGCCCGAGACGCCGGTCACCGAGCCGTCGAACTTCAGGTCGTAGTAGCCGACCCCGCCGATGATGTAGGGCTTCAGCAGGGGCAGCGGGATGCGCACCACGGCGTTGCCGGTGCCCGCGAGGATGCGTCCGTTCGACGAGAAGCCCGCGGGTGTGTCGGCGTCCAGCCGGTGGTACGAGCCGTCGACACGCACGCTGATGGGCATCACCGGCACGAGCCACTCGATCGAGACGGTGCCGTGATAGCCGGACTTCAGCACGTCGCCCGCGGCGTCGAGCGGCAGGGAGACCCCGCCGGCGCCGCCGAACTTGAACTGGGCCTCGGCCTCGGGCGAACCGAGAACGGCGACGGCGAACGCGAGCGCGACGAGGATCTTCTTCAATCAAGCCTCCCTGTAGTACGTGAGGCCCGTGTGGGCCGTGGAAACCAGGGTTCCCGCCTCGCCGCGGGTGATTCTCTCGATGTCGGCGAGGGCCCCGATGGCGGCCGTCTTCCCGGTGCGCCGCGCGAACTCGATGGCGCTCTCGACCTTGGGGCCCATCGACCCCGCGGCGAAATCGAACGCTTCGAGAGCATCCGGATGCGCGGTGCGGATGCGCTTCGCCCCCGGCTTTCCCCAGTCCAGGCAGACGGCGTCGGCGTCGGTCGCCATCACGAAGAGGTCGCACTCGAGCTCGCGAGCCATGAGCGCGCTCGCGCGGTCCTTGTCGACCACGGCCTCCACGCCGCGCAGCTTGCCGTCCTCGCCGTACATCGTGGGAATGCCGCCGCCCCCGGTGCAGATCACGATGACGCCCTTCTCGAGCAGCCACCGCACCGGGCGGATCTGGAAGATGCGCTTGGGGAGCGGCGAGGGCACCACCCGCCGGAAGGAATCCCCGTCGGGAGCGAAATGCCAGCCCTTCTCGGTCGCCAGGAGATCGGCTTCCTCTCTCGAGTAGAGCGGCCCGATGGGCTTCGACGGGTTCTGGAAGGCCGGGTCCTTCGGATCCACCTCGGTCATCGAGAGGATCGTCGCGAAGGGCTGCTCGAACGGCAAAATGTTGCCCAGCTCCTGCTCGACCATGTAGCCGATCATGCCGTCGGTCTGCGCGCCCAGAACGTCGAGCGGGTACGTCTCGACCTTCTGGTAGGCCGCGCCCTGGAGCGCGAGGAGGCCCACCTGCGGGCCGTTGCCGTGCGTCACGATGAGCTCGTGCCCGCTGCCGAGCGGCGCGATCGCCTCGGCCGCGATCTTCACGTTCTTCCTCTGGTTCTCGGCCGTCATCGCCTCGCCCCTGCGGAGGAGCGCGTTGCCGCCGAGAGCCACCAGGATCCTCAAGCCAGCACCGCGACGAGGAGCGCCTTGATGGTGTGCATGCGGTTCTCGGCCTGATCGAACACGACGGACGCCTTCGACTCGAACACGTCGTCCGTCACCTCGAGACCGTCCATGCCGTACTTCTGGAACAGCTCCTCGCCCTTCGTCGTCTCGCGGTTGTGGAAGGCGGGGAGGCAGTGCAGGAACTTCGTGCGGGGGTTGAGCGTCGCCGCCATGAGCGAGGCGTTGATCTGGTACGGCTTCAGGAGGCCGATGCGCTCGGTCCACTTCTCGGGCGGCTCACCGAGGGAGACCCACACGTCGGTGTACAGGAAGTCGCAGCCCGCGACGGCCGCGAGGGGGTCGTCGGTGAGCAGGACCTTGCCGCCCGACTCCTTCGCGAGAGCCTCCGCGCGCGCCACGACCGCGTCCTCGTTCCAGAGGGCCCTGGGGCCGCAGATCCTCACGTCCATGCCCATGAGCGCGCCGGCCAGCATGAGGGAGTTCCCCATGTTGTTGCGCGCGTCGCCGAGATAGCAGAACGAGATCTGCTCGAGCGGCTTGTCGCTGTGCTCCTCCATGGTGAGGAGGTCGGCCAGCATCTGCGTGGGGTGCGAGTCGTCGGTGAGGCCGTTGAAGACCGGCACGCCCGCCCACTTCGCGAGCTCGTCGACCTTCTGCTGCGCGTAGCCGCGGTACTCGATCGCGTCGTACATGCGGCCCAGGACGCGGGCCGTGTCCTTCATGGATTCCTTGTGCCCGATCTGCGAGCCCGAGGGATCCAGGTACGTCACGCCCATGCCCTGGTCGTAGGCCGCGACCTCGAACGCGCAGCGCGTCCGCGTCGAGGTCTTCTCGAAGATGAGGCAGATGTTCTTGCCGCGCAGGCGCTGGACCTCGTAGCCCGCGTACTTGGCGCGCTTGAGATCGCGCGAGAGGTCGAGGAGGTGGCGCACCTCCTCGCGGGTGAAGTCGGCCAGCTCGAGGAAGCTGCGGTTCCGGATGTTGAAGGCCATATCTAAGAATTCTCCATATCGTCAGATTGCGTCCCTGGAAATCGGACAGGTCATGCAGTGGCCGCCGCCGCGTCCGCGGCCGAGCTCGGAGCCGTCGATGGTGACGACCTCGACGCCGGCCTTGCGCAGGCGCGTGTTCGTCACCGTGTTCCGGTCGTACGCCACGACGACGCCGGGCGCGAGCGCGACGACGTTGCTGCCGTCGTCCCACTGCTCGCGCTCGTTCTCGAACGAGTCGCCGCCGGTCGTCACGATCCGGAGCTTGGGGACGCCGAGCGCCTCCGCGGCCACCTCGAGAAATGGCTTCTCCTCACGGCGGACGTCCAGGTCCCGCGCGGTCTTGCCCGGCCGGAGGCTGAACGTCCGGATCGCCTCCACGACGTCGAGGTAGACGTTGGCGACGTCCCGGTCGCAGAGCGTGAACACGGTGTCGAGGTGCATGGCCGCGCGGGTCTTGGGCATCCGGGCCGCGACGACGCGCTCGGCGCCGCCCTTGGCGAACAGCGAGCGCGCGAGGAGCGCGACGGCCTGCGGCGAGGTGCGCTCGCCCATCCCCACGAAGACCGTTCCGTTCCCCACCGGCATCACGTCGCCGCCCTCGAGCGTCGCGGCGCCGTGGTCGAGGTCGGGGTCGCCGTACCACACGGGGAAGCCTTCGTTCCGGAACGCGGGGTGGAACCGGTACACGGCCGTGAGGAGGAGCGTCTCGTGGTGGCGGGCCGCGAAGTACATGGGGTTCAGCGTGACGCCGCCGAAGATCCAGGCCGAGGAGTCGCGCATGAACTGCGTGTTCGGCACGGGCCGCAGCAGGAACGGCTCGGCGTCGAACCAGGCGAGGTACGTGGTGTGGAAGTCGGGCGGGAGGTCGCTCTTGGCGATGCCGCCGATGAGGAGCTCGGCGAGGCGCGGCGAGGGCACGCCGTCGAGCCACGCGCGCACCTCGTCGTCGAGGCCGGCGATCACCCAGTTGGGCGAGATCGTGCGATCGAGGAGATAGGCCCGGCCGTCCGCCGTGTCGAGCGTCTCCTCGAGGAGGTCGTGGAGGTCCAGCACCTCGACGCCGAAGTCCCGCATCTTGTGCACGAAGTCCGCGTGATGCATCTGGGCCTTCTGCACCCAGAGGACGTCGTCGAAGAGCAGGTCCTTGCAGTTGGACGGGGTCAATCGCCGGTGCGCGAGGCCCGGGCGGCACACGAGGACGCGGCGCAGGCGTCCGGTTTCCGAGAAGACTCCGACGTTCGGCATGCGGCTCTTCCTCAACCTGGGACGCGTTTGCGCCACACCCAAACGACGAGGCCCAGGAGCTGGAGGAGGAAACCATACAGCACCGTCTCGGCCCCGGCCCCCGAGATGGCCCAGAGCGAGTACGCGAAGGCCAGGAGCGGGATCACGAAGGCCGACGGGCGGGCACCGCCCCCTTTGAGAATCAATGGCACCAGCGAACAGAACGCGTAGGGCAGGAGCGTGGCCAGGGTCGCGAGCACGATGGCGAACTCGAAGATCGAGACGAGCGCCTTCTCGCCCGAGCCCTGGAGCAGGAGGAGCCCGCTCGTGATCACGCTCGACCACACAAGGCTCAGCAGCGGGACGCCGTTCGCGCTCCGCTTCGCGAGGGCGGGAGGGAAGAGGCCGTCCGCCGCGACCGCCGCGGGGAACTGCCCCGCGAGGAGCACCCAGCCGTTGAGCGCGCCGAACGTCGAGATCACGGCGACGACGGCCAGGATCTTCCCGGCCGCGGGGCCGAAGAGCAGGGCCGCGGCATCGGCGAACGGCGCGGGCGAGGCGGCCAGCACGTCCCGCGGCACCGCGCCCAGGATCGCGACCGTCGCCAGGATGTAGACGGCCGCCGCGATGAGCGTTCCGAGGAGCGTCGCGCGTGGGATGGTGCGTTCGGGGTTCTCGACGTCGCCCGCGGGGATCGACGCGCTCTCGAGCCCCAGGAACGACCAGAGGGTCAGCGTTGCGACGGCGCTGATGGCCCCGAAGAGCGGCTTGCCGCTCGGGTTGAACGGCACGAACGCCTCGGGCGAGAACGAGAAGAGCCCGAGGACCGCGAAGAGCAGCAGCGGCACGACCTTGAGCACCGTGGTGACGAGCTGGAAGCGTCCCGCGGCGGCCACGCCGCGCGCGTTCAACGCCGTGAGGAACCAGACCCCGGCGATGGCCGCGAGCGCGCCGCGCATCGGGGTCGCGAGGGCGGGCACGAGCGAAGAGAGGTAGCTCGCGAACGCCACGGCGATCGCGGCGTTGCCCGCCCAGAGCGAGATCCAGTAGCCCCATGCGACGAAGAAGCCGCCGAACTCGCCGAAGCCCGCGCGGGCGTAGACGTAGGGCCCGCCCGAGCCCGGGACGCGGGCCGCGAGGTGCGCGAACACGAGCGCGAGGAGGACCGCGCCCGCGCTCGTGAAGAGCCAGCCCACGAGCGAGACCGCGCCGTACGGCGCCAGCGACGAGGGCAGGAGGAAGATGCCCGAGCCGACCATGTTGCCCAGAACGAGGGCCGTGGCCGCCGCGAGACCGAGACGTTGAGGGGCTTTCAACGCCCGCATTCTCACGCGAATCGTTCGTGAGGCTCCGGGCGTTCCGCCCTACGCACCACGGTACATCTGCACCTCTTGAGCACATGGGCCCCAAGGACTACTCTCGCCGGCGGGGAATCCCTCCCCGCTCTCACATCGGAGGAGTTACGGGATGAGTACCGTCGCCCTGGCCGGTCCCGGGACGTTTCTGGGATCCTCGATCGGGAAGAAGGTCGTGATGGCCGTCACCGGCCTCATGCTCTTCGGGTTCGTGCTCGGCCACATGGCCGGCAATCTCCAGGTTTACCTGCCGCATCCCGAGGAGGCCATGAGGAGCTACGCGCTCTTCCTGCACGGCTTTCTCCACGGAGCCGGAATCTGGGTCGCGCGCCTCGGGCTCCTCGCCGCCGCCGCGCTCCACATCTGGGCCGCGACCTCCCTGACGATCCAGAACAAGGAGGCGCGTCCGGTGGGCTACCGGCAGTGGGTGGGCTGGGAGTCCACGTACGCCTCGCGCACCATGCGGTGGAGCGGCGTCATCCTGCTCTCCTTCATCATCTTCCACCTGCTCCATCTCACGACCGGCCAGGTGCACCCGCAGTTCGAGGACATGAACCCGTACCGCAACCTGGTGACCGGGTTCCAGCAGCTCCCCGTCTCGATTTTCTACATCCTCTCGATGGTGCTCCTCGGCATGCACCTCGCGCACGGCGTCTGGAGCATGCTGCAGACGCTGGGCCTCTCCCACCCCCGCTACAAGAAGCTCGCGCAGAAGGCCGCGGTCGCGTTCGCGAGCCTCGTCGTCCTCGGGAACATCTCGTTCCCCATCGCCGTGCTGGCGGGAATCCTGAAGTAGGAGCGCCACATGGATCTCAAATCGAACATCCCCTCGGGCCCCATCGAGCAGAAGTGGTCGAAGCACAAGTTCGAGATGAAGCTCGTGAACCCGGCGAACAAGCGGAAGTACGACGTCATCATGGTCGGCTCGGGCCTCGCGGGAGCTTCGGGCGCGGCCTCCATGGCCGAGCTGGGCTACAACGTGGCCTGCTTCTGCTACCAGGACAGCCCGCGCCGCGCGCACTCCATCGCCGCGCAGGGCGGCATCAACGCCGCGAAGAACTACAGGAACGACGGCGACAGCGTCTACCGGCTCTTCTACGACACCGTGAAGGGCGGCGATTTCCGCGCCCGTGAAGGCAACGTCCACCGCCTCGCCGAGATCTCCGTGAAGATCATCGACCAGTGCGTCGCGCAGGGCGTGCCCTTCGCCCGCGAGTACGGCGGCCTCCTCGACAACCGGTCCTTCGGCGGCGCGCAGGTCTCGCGCACGTTCTACGCGCGGGGGCAGACGGGGCAGCAGCTCCTCCTCGGCGCGTATCAGGCGCTCGAACGGCAGATCGGCCTCGGCAGCGTGAAGATGTTCCCGCGGCACGAGATGCAGGAGCTCATCGTGGTCGACGGCCGCGCGCGCGGCATCGTCACGCGCGACATGGTGACGGGCGAGGTCGAGACGCATCTCGCCGACGCCGTGTGCCTCGCGACCGGCGGCTACGGCAACGTGTTCTTCCTCGCGACGTACGCCAAGGGCTGCAACACCACGGCCATCTGGCGCGCCTACAAGAAGGGCGCCGGGTTCGGAAACCCCTGCTACACGCAGATCCACCCCACGTGCATCCCGGTCTCCGGCGATTACCAGTCGAAGCTCACGCTCATGTCCGAGTCGCTGCGCAACGACGGGCGCATCTGGGTGCCGAAGAAGAAGGGCGACACGCGGTCGCCGGGCCAGATCCCCGAAGACGAAAGGGACTACTACCTCGAGAGGAAGTACCCGAGCTTCGGCAACCTCGCCCCGCGCGACATCGCGTCGCGGGCGGCGAAGCAGGCCTGCGACGACGGGCGCGGCGTGGGGCCCACGGGCCTCGGCGTGTACCTCGACTTCGCGGACGCGATCGGCCGGCTCGGGAAGGGCAAGATCGAGGAGAAGTACGGCAACCTCTTCGAGATGTACGAGCGCATCACGGCCGAGAACCCGTACGAAGTGCCGATGCGCATCTTCCCGGCGTCGCACTACACGATGGGCGGCCTCTGGGTCGACTACAACCTCCAGAGCACGATCCCCGGTCTCTTCGTGCTCGGCGAGGCGAACTTCTCCGACCACGGCGCGAACCGCCTGGGCGCGTCGGCGCTCATGCAGGGCCTGGCGGACGGCTATTTCGTCATCCCGTACACCATCGGCAACTACCTCGCGCAGGCGCCCAAGACGAAGGTCGACAAGACGCATCCCGAGGTGAAGGCGGCCGAGGCGGCGGTGGACGCCCGCACGAAGAAGCTCCTCGGCATCAAGGGCAAGAAGACGCCGATGGCCTTCCACAGGGAGCTCGGCAAGATCATGTGGGAGTACTGCGGCATGGCCCGCAACGAAGAGGGCCTCGCGACGGCGCTCGAGAAGATCCCGGCCCTCCGCGAGGAGTTCTGGAAGAACGTGTCGGTGCTCGGCACCCCGGGCGAGGTGAACCAGTCCCTCGAGCAGGCCGGCCGCGTGGCCGACTTCCTCGAGCTCGGCGAGCTGATGTGCCGGGACGCGAAGGAGCGCCGCGAAAGCTGCGGCGGGCACTTCCGCGAGGAGTACCAGGACGACGGCGAGGCCAAGCGCGACGACGAGAAGTTCTGCCACGTGGCGGTGTGGGAGTACCAGGGCGACGGCAAGACCCCCACGCGCAACGTGGAGCCTCTGGAATTCGAGAACGTCCATCTCGCGACGCGCAGCTACAAGTAGGAACGAGGACGACGATGGGCGGTGGCACCGGCAAGAACCTGAACCTCAAGCTCCACGTCTGGCGGCAGAAGGGACCGAACGTCGAAGGGCAGTTCGTCACCTACGACGCGCCCGGCATCTCCACGGAGATGTCGTTCCTCGAGATGCTCGACGTCGTGAACGAACGCCTCGCCGAGAAGGGCGAGGAGGGCATCGCGTTCGACCACGACTGCCGCGAGGGCATCTGCGGCACGTGCGGCATCGTGATCGACGGGCGGCCTCACGGCCCCAGGCCGCGCACCACGACCTGCCAGCTCCACATGCGCTCCTTCGCCGACGGCGACGAGCTCGTGCTCGAGCCGTGGCGGGCCAAGGGCTTCCCGATCGTTAAGGACCTCATGGTCGATCGCGGGTCGCTGGACCGCATCATCGCGACGGGCGGCTTCATCACCGCGCCCACGGGCACCATCCCCGACGCGAACGCGATTCCCGTTCCCAAGGAGAACGCCGACATCGCCATGGACGCGGCGGCCTGCATCGGCTGCGGCGCCTGCGTCGCGGCCTGTCCCAACGCGTCGGCCATGCTCTTCACGGCGGCCAAGATCACGCACCTCGCGATGTTTCCGCAGGGCCAGCCGGAGCGTTCCTCGCGCGCGCTGCGCATGGTCGCGCAGATGGACGCCGAGGGCTTCGGCTCCTGTACCAACCACGGGGAATGCGAGTCCGCGTGCCCCAAGGGCATCCGCGTGGAGTTCATCGCGCGCATGAACGCCGACTTCGTGGTGGCCCAGGTGACGAAGGGCCGCCGCGAAGCGCAGGCGGGGGACAGCTCGGCGGGCTGACCGGTCGATGGAGCCGCTCTCCGAGTTCCTCGCGCTTCCCGAAGGCACCGAGCTCGTCGGGATCGTGAGGCTCCTGGCCGCGGCGCTCCTGGGCGGGCTCGTGGGTTACGAGCGCGAGATCACCCAGAAGAGCGCGGGGCTCCGGACGCACATGCTCGTGTCGATGGGGGCCGCGCTCTTCGTGATCGCAGGGGTCCAGGGACACATGGGGATCGCCGAGGTGAGCCGCGTGTATCAGGGGCTCATCGCCGGTATCGGCTTCCTGGGCGCGGGGGCCATCGTGAGGCGCTCGAACGGCACCTCGGTGAAAGGGCTCACCACGGCGGCGAGCATCTGGATCGCCTGCGCGATCGGCGCCGCCGCGGGCAGCGGACACCTCTGGCTGCCGCTCTCGGCTGGAGTCCTCGCGTGGATCGTCCTCGGTCCGCTCCAGGGGCTCGAGGAGCGGATGAAGCCCAACGGCGCGGACGGGGACCCGCGCGAGGACGAAGAGGCGTGAGGCTTCGGGTAGCCTTCGGGAGCCTCGTCGCCGGGCTCTTCGTGGCAGCGGCTCTCGTCGGCGCGCCACGGGCTCCCCGCTCCGTGGCGGACGTCGTCGCGACGTACGGCGAGAAGACGCGCGCGGCGTATGAGTCGCGTTGCCGTGAGGCCGGTGTTCCGTACCCGCCCGAGGAGGTCTGGCTTCTCGCGTTCAAGGACGAGAGACGGCTCGAGGTGTGGGGCCGCGGGCAGAAGGGCCCGGCCTTCCTGAAGGCGTATCCGTTCACGGCGTTCAGCGGAACGCTGGGTCCCAAGCGGCGCGAGGGCGATCTCCAGATCCCCGAGGGGTTTTACGAGGTGGGCCACCTCAACCCGAACAGCTCCTACCACCTGTCCCTCTTCGTGACCTACCCGAACGCGACGGACGTCGCCCACTCGAAGGTTCCACGCAAGGCCATGGGCGGCGAGATCTTCATCCACGGCCGGGCCGTCACCATCGGCTGCATCCCCCTCGGCGACGAGGCGATCGAGGAGGTCTTCACGCTCGTGGCGCAGGCGGGCGAGGGGAAGCGGCACGTCGTGATCGCGCCCGTGGACTTCCGCAAGCGTCCGGGATTCCGGCTCGAGGGCGAGGAACCCTGGGTCGCGAAGCTCTACGCGGAGCTCGAGTCGACGCTGCGCGAGCTCTCTTCCGGCTCTTGACAAGGGATTGGACGCCCGTCGTACGATTGACGGAGTTCTACGCAAGTGAGGAGTCCGAATGTCCGTTCGTAGAGCCCGGCTCGCCTTCGTTCTCGCGTTCCTGCTCGCCCCCGTCGCCGTCGCCGCGCCGCCCGCAGCGCCTCTCGCGAATCAGGTCCCGAACGGAGACTTCAACACGGATGTGTCCGGCTGGGACGGCAACAGCAGCACTTTCACGATCACGCACTCGGCCGGGCCCGCCCTCGACGTCTTCGGCTCGGCCACCTCGGGGTCCATGAGGGCGGGCATCACGATTCCGAGCATTGCCTATGCGAACGGAGGCGGCTCTCGCTGTATCGACGGTGCGGCTGGTGGCCAAGACTACACCTTCGGAGCCTGGATCCGGGTTCCCTCGGGACAGAGCTGCGGCATGGACCCTTGCTCCGCGAGGGTTTTCGCGCAGTTCTGGTCGGGCGCCGGTTGCACCGTCGGCGTACTGGGGGGCCGGGCACGAGCGATGTGGCCAGTGACGGGTCGAATGGCGCGCTCGATACCTGGGTGCTCCGGACGGCCAACGTAACCGCCCCCGCGGGCACTGCGAGCGTGCTCTTCTATCTCGTGGTCACCAAAGGCTCCGACGCCGGCGCGACCTTCAACGCGAACTTCGACGGCGCGCGCTTCGGCCCCCTCGGCACCCTCCCCGTTTCGCTGCAGGAGTTCTCGGCCGAGTAGGCCTAACGGTTTTTCCGCTTGGCGGCGCGCTCCGCGAGGATCGCCTTCTTCTTCGCCTCGAGCTCGTCTTTCGTCATGCTCTTGCGAATCTCCGCGTCCCCGGTCGGTTTGATGCCTGCCGGGCACGCCACCGGCGTGTTGTTCGAAGGCGTGCCGAATTTCCACTTGGAGGCGCCCGACTCGAGCCGGAACGTGGTCGTGCCGCAATAGCACTTGGGTCCGTAGTTGTGGCAGACCTCGCCGTCCTGGAAGAGCGTGCCGCTCTCGACCCGGAACGTGGCGTCGTGCGTCGACTTCGTCCCATTCGAACGCGTGACCTCGAGCGTGCCCTTCTCCTTCGAGGTCGTCGAGCCCTGCCGCTGAGCGCTCGTCGGCTTCACGTTCCAGATCCGGATGTCGGCGCTCGCGGTGGACACGTTGCCGTCCGACGGGGGCGGGGCGGCAAAGGCAGGGCCGGCGAAGAGGCCAAACAGGACGGCGAGGGGAACGGTTTTCATGGACTCCTCCGTACCTCTCATGCGCCGGACCGGCGTCTCCTTACAGCTCCGCTACGTCCATGAAATTCCGACACGCCGTGTCCGATTTTCATGAAAGCCGGCCGGTCGAGCGAGAACGTAAGCTTTGCGTGGATGGATGTCCGCGCCGCCACCACAGCCGATCGGGCCGCATGGAACGCGGCGACGGGTCCGCACGCGGTTCGCGAGAGCTACGACCGCGTGGCGCGCTCCTATGCCGGCGCGCTCTACGACGAGCTCGCGGCGAAGCCCCTCGACCGGCACCTCCTCGCGCGCTTCGCCGAAGATGTGCGCGGAGGAGGACTCGTCGCCGATCTGGGCTCGGGACCGGGACAGGTCGCGCGGTTCCTGCGCGACGCGGGCGTGCCCGCGATCGCCCTGGATCTCGCGCCCGGCATGGCGCGGGAGGCGCTGCTCCGGGATCCGCGAGGTGGAGCGACCGCCGGAGACCTCCGCGCGCTGCCGTTTGCGGACGGCGCCCTCCGGGGCCTCGCGCTCTTCTACGCGATCGTCCACTTCGACGCGGCGGGGCTCGCGGCCGCGTTCCGCGAATGCCGCCGCGTGCTGTGTCCCGGCGGGCTCGCGCTCGTGGCGTTCCACGTGGGCACCGAGGTCGTCCACCGGGGGGAACTCTTCGGCGAGGCGGTGGACCTCGACTTCCGCTTCTTCGAGACGGCAGACGTCACGCGGGCGCTCGGCGACGCGGGCCTAGACGTGATCGAGACGGTCGAGCGCGAACCGTACCCCGGCGTCGAGCACCCCAGCCGGCGCGCGTACCTCCTGGCGCGCGGCTGACCTCAGCGGCTCAGCGCGTCGACGAGGGATCGCGCGTCGACGGCGCGCGGGTCGGCCGCCGGGATCGTCTTCTCGTAGATCGCGAGGCCGCGCGCCCCGAACGCGTGCGCCCGCGGGTCCCCCACCTCGCGAAGGACCTCGGCATACGTGACGAGGAACTCGCCCAGCTCGAAGTTCGTCTCGTCGAGGCTCCGCTCCACGTTCGGCAGAGCCTCGCCCATGAGCCGCGCGGCCTCCTTCCACTCCCTGCGACGCATCTTCACGATGCCGAGGTTGTTGCGCGCGCGCCCCCACTGAGGGTCCGCGTCGTTCTTGCCCTGGAGCAGGATGGCCCGCTCGTAGGCCAGGGCCGCCTCGTCCAGCCGGTCGATGCCGAGAAACGCGTTTCCCAGGTCGATGAGCGTATGGACAGACCGCCCGCCCTCGAGAGGAAGAGCCTTGTAGAAGAGCGTGAGGGCGAACTCATAGTCCCGGGCGGCCTCTTCCGGGGACCCGTTCAGAACCGCGAGCTTGCCGCGGGTTCGCAGCGTTTCGGCGTGATCCGAGAGGGCGAGACCGGGGATGCGCTGCTGAATGGCCGCCACCTCGTCGAGGAGGAGCGCGGCCTCCGGAAGCTCCTTGCGCGCCATATGGAGCCGCGCGATCTCGCGCAGCATGGCCGCGCCCAGCTCGGGGTTCGAGCGCAGCTGCGCGCGGGCCTGGGCCGCGGCCGAAGGAACCGCGGACGGCCCGGCGGAGGCGAGAGAGAACGCGAAGTCGGTGAGGGCGAACCCCTTCTCGGCCTCCTTCTGGGCCAAGAGGCGCTCCCGGTCGAGCCGCCTCACGTGGAAGAGCGTCGCGCCCCCGGCGGTCAGAACCAGCACGGCCGCGACGAGGAGCCGCGCGGCGTGCCGCCGCGCGAACTTCCCCGCTTGGTAGCCGAAGCTCCCGCGCCGGGCCTCGACGGGGAGCCCATCGAGGTAGCGGCGCACGTCCGAGGCGAACGCGGCGGCCGACGGGTAGCGATCGCGAGGTTCCTTGCGGAGGGCCTTGAGCACGATCGCGTCGAGGTCCCGGCCGAGCGGGCGACGCAGAGAGGGCGCGGGCGGATCGGTTTCCAGAACCGCGCGCTCGAGCGTCGTGCGGGACGCGCCCTCTTTGAGCAGGTAGGGGCCGCTCCCGGTGAGGAGCTCGTAGAGCAGGACGCCGAGGGAGTAGACGTCGCTCGCCGTGGAGATGGGCTCCCCGCGGATCTGCTCGGGCGACGCGTGCGTGAGCGTGAGCACCCGGCCCGTCACCGTGAGCCCGGCGTCGTCGTCCTCGAGCAGCTTGGCGATCCCGAAGTCGAGCAGCTTGGCGCGGCCGTCCTTCGTGACGAGGATGTTCGAGGGTTTCAGATCGCGGTGCACGACGAGGTTCTGATGCGCGAACTGCACGGCCTCGGCGATCTCGAGAAAGAGCCGGAGCCGGGCGTCGACGTCCAGGTTTCCAGAGGCCGCGTAGTCCGTCGCGGGCACGCCGCGCACGAGCTCCATCACGAGATAGGGCCGGCCGTCGGGCGTGGATCCGCCGTCGAGGAGGCGGGCGATGCCGGGGTGCTCGAGCCGCGCGAGGATGGTGCGCTCGAGGAGGAAGCGCCGCGCGCTTTCGGGTCCGCCGCTGCCCTGGCGGAGGACCTTGATCGCGACCTCCTGGCTGAACGCGCCGTCGCTGCGTTCCGCGCGGTAGACGGTGCCGAAGCCGCCGCTCCCGAGCGCCTCCCGGACGCGGTAGGCGCCCAGCGTCGCGCCGACGAGGGGGTCGGCGCCGGGCTCGTCGTCCTCGACCTCCGGCAGGAGGTCGAAAAGCGCCGTGGGCGCGTCGAGGAGGCCGCCGTCCGTCGCGCTCGCGGCGACGAGCGCCCGCAGCTCCCCCCGCAGGACCGGATCGTCCGGGAACGCGGCCGCGAGGAAGGCCTCCCGTTCCGCGCCCTCACGGTCCAGCGCCTCGTCGAGCGCCGGCCGCAGAACCCGCCAGGCTTCCGTACTCATGAGGCCGCCGTCAGCTCCTTGAGGAGGCACGCGCGCGCGGCCTGCCAGTCGCGCCTCACCGTGCGGGAGGAGACGCCTCTCTGCTCGGCGACCTCCTCCTCGGTGAGGCCCGCGAAGAAGCGCAGCTCCACGAGCTCGGCGAGCCGCGCGTCCAGCTTCTCGAGCCGTTCCAGGCTCTGGTGAATCGCGAGGAGCTCAGCGAGGGGCAGCGCCGCGGGCTCGAACGAGGGCTCGCCGCGGACGTCGTCGAACGCCTCGGGCCGCACCCCGCCGCCCCGCTTCCCCGCGCCGCGCCTCCGGGCCGAGGAGATGAGCACGTGCCGCATCGCCTTGGCCGCGAGCGCGAAGAAGTGGGCGCGGCCTTCGGCTCCGAGGTTTGCCGGATGGGCGAGCTTGAGGTACGTCTCGTGGACGAGCGCCGTGGTGGAGAGCGTGGCGCCCGGGGAGACCCGTCGCTTCTGGGCGCGGGCCAGCCGCCGCAGCTCGGCGTGGACGGCCGCGAAGACGGTGTTGAAGGCCTCACGGTCTCCGGCCCGCGCGGCGGACAGGGCCTCGGTGATGCCGTCCACGGCGGAAAGAGTGCCATACGTGTCCTGTTCCCGAAGGGCTTCGCGTATTCCCCTGTATGCGGATCTCTTTTCGACTCGCTTTGCTGGCTCTTCTGGTCTTCGCGGCCACGCCTTCCTATGCCCAGCCGGTCTCGACGCATCCCCGCCTCTGGGTGACGCAGGCCGATCTGCCGCGCCTGAGGAGCTGGGCGACGGACGCCAACCCCATCTACCGCGATGGCCTCAAACGGCTCGCGATCCGCTCCCGCGACGAGATGGACGCCCGCGAGGTGCCGGGCCCGGACTCCCAGAACGGCGACACGACCTACGTCGACTACCCGGCCGAGATGTACGCCGAGCTCTTCGCGTTCATGTCGCTCGTCTCGCCGGTCGAGTCCGAGCGGCTGGACTACGCTCAGCGGGCCCGCACGCTCCTCATGTACGTGATCGACAAGGCCCTGCCGGGCGTCGCGGAAGGGCAGCCCTACCGCGACACGTACTTCTCCACGCTCGACCGCTCGCGCTGGCACGGCGAGGCGTTCGGCCTCACGGTCGACTGGATCTACCCGATCCTCACCGCCGAGGACAAATCGAAGATCCGCACGGTGTTCCTCCGCTGGATCGAGGAGAACAAGAACGCCGCGGTCACCGGCCACGATCACCCCGAGCCCGTCGGCGTCGTGAACGACCCGCGCCTCGTGGACGACGTCCACAAGCTGCGCTGGGCGCTCAACAACTACTTCACGGCCCACACGCGCAACGTCGGGCTCATGTCGCTCGCGCTGGACGCGGCCGACGATCCCGACGGCTCCCTGCGCGGCGCGCTCGGCAACGCCACCGGCGCCTGGCTCTACGTCTTCGATCGCGCGGTGCGCACCGAGGGGAAGGGCGGCCTCGGGCCCGAGGGCTTCGAGTACTTCCCGCAGACGTTCGGCTACGCCGCGCAGCTCCTCCTCGCGCTGCGCACCTCGGGGCAGGACACCGTGCCCGCGAACGGACCGCAGTCGACGGTGGTGGGGAACCCGTTCTGGGACGAGGTCGTCTCGGGGATGCTCCATTCGCTCAGCCCGGTGCCGTCGATGTCGGCCAGCGAAGGGCGCGAGGTCTACCTGCCGGCGTGGTACGGCAGCGGGCAGCACTACCTGGCGCAGGACATGATCGGCCTCTTCGGACCGCTGGGTGTGCTCGACGGCCTGCACGGAAACACCGCGCGCCGCGAGGCCAGCCGCTACATCCAGCGGAACATGGCGCCCGGTGGCGCTTCCGATCTCGCGAACCGCGTGTACTCGACGAGCGGCTACTTCCAGAACGCGATCCTCTACTTCCTGCTGTTCGATCCGTCCGCAGCGCCCCCGGCCGATCCGCGGCCGGGCCTGCCGCTCTTCCACTTCGCGCCGGGCCTCAACCGGCTCCTCGCGCGCACGAGCTGGGGCCCCACGGCCTCGTGGTTCACGTACAAGCTGAGCTTCAACTCCGTGGACCACCAGTTCGGCGACGGCAACCAGTTCGAGCTCTACCGGAACGGCGAGTGGCTCACCAAGGAGCGCACGGGCTACGACCTCGAGTACGGCGGCTCGCAGAACCACAACACCCTCGCGATCCTGAACGACGAGCCCGACCACAACGACCCGTGCGCGTTCCGCGCCATCAACTGGCGGCAGGGCGCACAGTGGGGCCACGTGGCGACCGGCAACCCCGAGCTCGTCGCGTGGAGCAGCGACGCGGACGCCACGTACGCGCTCGGCGACGCGCTCAACCTCTACAACTCCGAGCGGGAGCTCTCGACGGACGTTCTCGAGGCCAGCCGCTCGATCGTGTGGCTGCCGCCCGACCACATCGTAGTGTACGACCGCGCGGCCTCGAAGTCGGCCAACCGCTTCAAGCGCTTCTGGCTGGCGTTGCCCGGGAGCGCGACGACCGCGGGAAACCGCACCACGATGACGTCCCGAGGCGGACAGCAGCTCATCGTGACGACGCTTCTCGCGGCAGACGCGGAAATCGCCGTGCAGCCGGCCGTCGTGCCCACCGACTGCGGCTTCGAGAACGGCTTCGTGGCGTCGGACGATCCCATCTCGCATCAGCTGAAGGTCGAGGCCCGCGGCGCGCCGCTCGAGGCCCGCTTCCTCAACGTGCTGCAGGGCGCCGACGGCGGAGCGACGCCTGATCCGGTCACGCTGCTTTCGAGCACGGCGGGGACTCCGTATACCGGCGCTTTCGTGAAGGGCAACGCCGTCCTCTTCCCCGTGAAGCTCGGCGTGCCGTTCACGTCGCTCACGTACACCGTTCCCGCACCCGCGGGTTCGGTCACACACCGCGTCACCGGACTTCAACCCGGCACGCGCTACTCCGTGTCGACGCGGACAGTGGGATCGGGCCACGAGATCACGATCACGGCGTCGGCGTCGGGCCAGGCTGCGAGCCCGTCCGGCGTGCTGCGCTTCCCCGAGGGCACCGCCCCCGTTTCCGAGACGGCGACGCTGAACGTGCCCATCGTGCTGTCGTCGTCGGGTCTGGGCGGCGCGTTCTTCACCACCGAGCTCGCGCTCACGAACCGCGGCACGAGCGCGGCGCAGCTCGCGTTCTCCTACACCGCGGCGTTCGGCGGCGGCACGGGCAGCGCGACGGCGAGCCTCGCCGCGGGCCGGCAGCTCATCGTGCCCGACGCCATCGAGTACCTCCGTTCGATCGGCGTGCCGCTGCCCGCGAGCGGCAACCGCGGCGGAACGCTCCGTGTGACGTTCACGGGTCTGTCGTCCGCCAACGCGGGCGCGGTCACGGCGCGCACGACCTCGCTGGTGGCCGAGGGACGCGCGGGGCTCGCGTACGCCGGGGTCCCGTCGACGGCGCTCCTCACGGGTCCGTCGTGGATCTACGGTCTCCGGCAGAACGCCGTCGACCGCTCCAACGTCGCCGTGCTCCACGCGGGCGGTTCCGAGAGCGGCGACCTCACGCTGCGGCTCTCGGTGCGTCCCGCGAGCGGCGGCGCGCTCGTGGCGCTGCCCGAGATCACGCTCGCTCCCGGCGGCTTCAGCCAGATCTCCCAGGTGCTCGCATCCAACGGACTGAGCCTCGCCGAGGGCGCGGTGCGCATCGAGCGCATCGCAGGGAGCGCGGCCTACTTCGCCTACGGAGTCACGAACGACCAGGCGAACGGAGACGGCTCGTTCATTCCGCCCGTGCGCGAGGAGCCCGCGTTCTCTCCCGCGAGCCTCACGCTCCCGGTGCTCGTGGAGGCGGGGAGCTTAACCAGCGAGCTGGTGCTGGCCGAGAGAGCGGGACGGGCCCGCACGCTCGACCTTCGCTTCGTGGCCGCGGGCGTGACCACGGCCGATCACACGGCGCGTTTCACGCTCTCGCTCGGCGCGAACGAGCAGCGCTCGATCCCCGCCATCATCGACTTCATGAGGCAGCAGGGCGTCGCGGGAATCGGTGCGCCGGGCGGCTTCAGCGGGGCCCTCTTCATCACGTCGAGCGGCGGCGCCGGCGGGCTCTTCGCGGGCGCGCGCACGTCGGCACCGGGCGGCGGCGGGGCCTACGGCGTCTTCTATCCCGCGACGCCCGCGGGGCGCGCGTCGAACGGACCGGTGTGGCTCTACGGAATCCAGCAGACGGGCGAGGCCCGCACGAACCTCGCGCTAGTGAGCACGGGCGAAGCCGGCACGACGGCGAGCACGTTCCGCATCGAGATCTTCGACGGTGCGACGGGAGCGCTCTCTCGCTCCGTCGACGGCATCACGGTCGAGGCCTTCGGCTGGACGCAGCTCGGCACTCTCCTCGCGACGTACGCCCCGGGAGTCTCCAACGCGTACGCGCGCGTCACGCGCGTCTCGGGCACGAACCCCTTCATCGCGTACCTCGTCGTGAACGACGGCGGAGCGCCGGGCCAGCGGACGGGAGACGGCGCCTTCGTGCCCGCGCAGCCGGACTGAGGAACGAGTCGCGCGGGTAGACTTGCCGTGAGGTGATCGACGGCTAACACCCCGAAGCCCAAACGGGTCCGCGTCGTGGGGACGCTCGACATGATTCGGGTGAGACGGCGAACGCTCTGCCTTCGCCTCGACAACGGGGAAGAATTGCGTGGTGTTCTCGTCGCTGGAAGCGTGGGCGACTTGCGGGACTTTCTGGAGCGGCGAATCGCGGTTCTCGGTAAGGCGATCTTCAGGCCCTCCGGCCGGCTCCTCAGGATCGAGGTCGAAAGCGTGGAGCCCGGTGACGGCTTCTCGGCCTACTGGTCTCGCCTGCCCAAACCGGACCAAGCCCCGGCCCGGCGGGCGCGAGCCCACACGCAGGAGGGATTGCCCGGCGTGTCAGGGTTCTTTGGGACGTGGCCCGGCGATGAAACGGAGGAGGAGCTCTTGGCCGCGCTGAGGGCGCTCCGCGGCTGACTCCCCGTCCGGTCGCCAGCCGGCGTCCAGAAGGCCAGCGGTCTGGTCTGGCGCAGAATCTCCAAGGGTGCTCTCCTTGCGATGGCGCGAGCGCACTCGGTCGGGTACAAAGAGCACAGCATGGCAACCGCAGAACAGGTCAAGGCGCTCATTCGGAGCCACGCCGAGGGCGACGACTCGCGTTTTTATGCGATCGCTATGCAGGTTGCGGCTCAAGCGGCGCGGAGCGGCCATGGCAAGTTCGCACACGAGCTGCGAGACCTCGTCGACCAGGTGAAGGCGCGCTCGAAGGCCATTGAACCCGCCCGCGGCCCGAAGCCAGTACCGCTCGCCCAGCCCAGGGGTGAGCTCGTCGGGCTGCTCACCGTGGGCTACCCGAAAACCCGCCTCGTCGACATGGCGCTCACCGAAACGCTCCGGTCTCGGCTCGAACGCGTCCTCACGGAGCAACGCCAGCGCGACCGGATTCGAGAGCACGGCCTCTCACCGATGCGAAAGCTGCTCCTCGTGGGTCCGCCCGGCACGGGCAAGACGATGACCGCAGCGGCGCGGGCCGGCGAGCTGGGTCTGCCCCTCTTCAGCATCCAGCTCGATGGGCTCATCACGAAGTACATGGGCGAGACCGCTTCCAAGCTTCGGCTCGTTTTCGACGCGATCCAATCAACCCGCGGCGTGTACTTCTTCGACGAGTTCGACGCCCTGGGCAGCGAACGCGGCAGCAGAAACGACGTCGGCGAGATCCGTCGCGTGCTCAACTCGTTCCTCCAGTTCCTCGAGCAGGACGAGTCCGATAGCCTCGTGCTCGGCGCGACGAATCATGTCGGCCTGCTCGATCGAGCTCTTTTCCGCCGCTTCGATGCCGTACTCGAGTACGCCCTGCCAACCGCAGAGATCGCCAAGCGAGTGATACGTGCCCGCCTTGGGATGCTCGACACCTCAGCGGTCGACTGGGCCGCAGCAGTGAAGGCTGCCGAAGGGCTGAGCCATGCGGAGATCGCTATGGCCTGCGAGCAGACGGCAAAGAACGCGATCCTCGACCACTCCACCGCGGTTCGCGATTCCGAACTGGCGCTCGCTCTCGAAGAGCGGCGCGGCGTTTCCGCTACCATCGAGGGAGCCGCCGCATGAGTCCCGTTCCCATTCCCGCGTGGACAGCCGATGGCGTCCTCCCTCCGATCGACCTGTCGCGTCCGGTATCTCCGGAGCGCTCGCCGTACGTCGTGTCGCTCACGGACTACGTGTTGCGATTCGGCGGCACGGCCGCGAGGCGCACCGTCCTGGACGGCTTCCTCCGCTACCGAGGGGATCTCCACCGGATCGGGTTGGTGCAGGGATTCCAATGGGTCGATGGGAGCTTCCTCGAGGATGTGGAGTCGATCGAACGACGCGCGCCCAACGACGTGGATGTCGTGACGTTTTATCGACTGCCCCCTGGTCTTTCCCAGACGCAGCTCTCATCGTTGGCGGGCTCGGTCCTCGATCACGATAGCGTCAAGGTCACATACCGGGTCGACGCCTACCCAGTGAATCTGGGCATGCACGCAGAGCGGCTAGCGCGCGTGAGCGCCTATTGGTACAGCGTGTGGTCGCATCGAAGGAACCAGCTCTGGAAGGGCTTTGTGGAAGTCGATCTAGCGCCTGCCGAAGACGCGACGGCGGCAGCCACGCTCGCCAGCCTCACCTCACCAGGAGGCCCCCCATGAACCGTGGCGAGTACCTGCACCTGCTCGCGGAGAGGACCGCGCTGGGGCAGATGATTGCGGACATACCCGAGGAAGACGTACTCGACCGCTCGAGCATGGTCTCCCGCCTGAAGACGATCGAAGAGGCACTTGCCGGAGCGACCGCCGTAGAACGTGAGCCCGCAAACGTGAGGTTGACCTTCAAAGGGCGACCCGTAATTGGCAGCTACGGCATCTTCGCCGAGTTTGGTATGAAGGCCGTTAACGCCTTCACGGAGTCCGTGGCTGCGATGGCCGCTTCGCTCACAGCGCCGCTTGCTGCGATGGGGCCGATTCCGAATCGCGAGCAGTACCAACTGCTAATCACGAGTACGGCGCTCGGCTCGTTCGGCTTCGAGCTTGAAGAGCACCGCCCCAGGCCGTGGGCGGCGAGTGAATCCAGCGGCGTCGCGATGGCCCTCTCTCGTACCCAGGCACTCTTGCGCGGCACGCAAGGCACGGACGACGAGCTAGCCGACTCCGCGGCGGAGGCGGATCGCCGCGCCGTCGACAAGGTTCGAGGATTCCTCGAGACGCTCGCCGAGAACGAAGCCGTTTGCACGGTGGAGGTCGGCGATTCCGTCGTCAGATTCACCGACGTGGGTCAGGTGCGTACCAGCATCGTGCGTCTCAGCCAGGAGAACCTGCGCGAAGAAACAGAGCATTTGCGAGGGGAGTTCCAGGGTGTGCTCCCGAAGTCCCGCGCCTTCGAGTTCAGGGTGGCCGATACGTCGCAGGTGATCAAGGGCAAGATCTCGCCGACCATCGTCGACCCCGATGAGCTCAACGGCATCCTCCACGAATCGACCGTCATCAAGGTCATGGTCACGCGCGTCGGCAGCGGACGGCCACGTTACCTGCTGCTCGAGGCGCCTCCGCGGCGCCTGAACTCGTAGGCCCTACCCCTTCAGCTTCCTGACGAACTCCGCTGGGACGGGCCAAAGCCCGAGTCGCCCCTTGCAGGGAAGCGGCTTCGCCAGCGGACGCGGGTTCTTCAGAACCCAGCCGTACGCGTCCCCGCCGAACCACTTGGACCGGCTGTTCTCTACGACATCCACGAGGTCGACGACGCCGAGGATCGCCGAGAAGACGAGATCCGCCTCTTCGGGTTCCCGCACGCCCCGCGGCATCTCCGAGTGCCTCACGTAAGCCGCCCCGGCATGGATCGCGAGCGGACCGCGGTAGTGCGTCACCCACCCGCGGTTCTCGATGTCCTTCCCGGCATGCAGGATCGCCCAGGCCCACGGCTGCTTCACGGTGAGCACCTTCATGGGAACCCTCCTCGGCATCGCTCCGGTTGAAAGGCGAATGCTGCGGCAGCCATGCGCCAGGAAGCACGGCCTTGCCCCTTCGCACTCGTGCTTACGGCTCGCGAGCGGGT
>JAEUQS010000376.1 GCA_016789625.1 Acidobacteriota bacterium
TACGGCGCAGCGCCCGGGCACGAAGGCCGCGTGCGCGTGCGCCGTCCTCCGCGCGAGCTCGCCGCCCAGCTCCGGTCCGAGCTCGCTTTCGAAACGCGTGTTCAGGGCCTCGAGGCTCTCGGCGAGCGCCTCGGGTCCTTCCTCGCGGATCTCGCGTTCCTTCTTCACGGGCCCTTACATGCGCTCGGGGACCGGCACGCCGAGCACCGAGAGCACATCGTCGAGGTGCCACGCGACGAGGTCCACCGCGGCGCGCCGCACGAGCCTCACCGTGTCGTTCTCGGCCTTCAGCAGCGGATGGGTGTGGTAGAGGTGATGGAAAGCCCCCGCCACCGCGAGCGCGTGCCGCACGAGGAGCGAGACCTCGAGCGACTCGGCGACCTTCTCGAACGTCTCGAGCGTGCGGCCGCACGTTCGCACGACGTCCCACAGGCCGTCGTCGAAGAGAGCCGGGTCGAGGCTCGCGAGGCTCTCGAACTCGTCTGCGGTGAGCCTTCCGGCGAAGCCGCTCGACACGAGCTTCTGGAAGATCTTCTTCGCGCGCACGGCGCCGTACTGGAGGTACGGTCCCGTGTCGCCTTCGAGGGCCAGGGCCTCCTCGAAGTCGAACGCGATCACCTTGTTGCGCGAGAACCGCGTCATGTACACGCGGAGCGCGCCGGTCGCGATCTCCTGCGCGAGGATCGCGGCCGAGAGGCCGCTCGGCACGTGCATGCCGTCGGGGTCCTGCTGCTGGACGGGCATCGGGGAAGAGCTGCTCGCCGCGACGATGCGGTCGTGCGCCTTCTCGAACAGCGCGTCGAGGAGGTCCTCCGCTTTCACGCCGAGGCCCTTGCGCCCCGACATCTCGACGAACGGGCGGGCCCTGTCTTCCTCGGAGAGCTCGACCCCGAGCGCCTCGCAGGAAGCCGGCGTGAGGGCCACCATCTCGTAGGCGAAGTGGGTGGAACGGTCGGCGCCCTCGGGGAAGCCCGCGCGGCGCACGCCCTCCTTCACGACCTTCTGCGGGTAGCTCTGCCGCACGTCGATGACGTTGATGACCGCTTCGCCGTGGCCGAAGCGGCCCTTGGCGGCGGGGTCCGCGCCCACGGCGTCGCCGCGGGTTCTATAGAGCGAAGACGTTCCGTCGGAGGCGAGGAATTCCGGGTTCCCCTCCATGTCGCGATAGGGCACGCGCTCGTACTCGAAGTCGGCCTCGAGGTGCCCGAGCTTCCAGAGCTGATACGCGACGTCCTTGCCCGTGTAGGTCACGGTGCCGTTCGAGCGCACGAGGATCTTGTCCGCGTCCTCCATGCCCTCGAACTCCTTGGAGCCCTCGAGGCGCATGACCCAGCAGCCGGCGTTCTTCCCTTCGGTCTCGAGATGCACGGCATTCGCGGCCTTGAGGAGATCGAATGCCTTGACCCAGAACTTCCGCGCGAGGATGTCGCTTTCCCGGGGGAGGAGATCGTAGGAGACGCCGATGCGCTCCATGGTCTTGAGATGGCAACGCACCACGGCCTCGGAAAGCCGCGCGGCGAGCCGGGCCGTGGCCTCTTCCTCCGGGGTGCGCTCGCTTCCGATGGCGGTCGCCTCGATCGCGTGGAGCGTGGCCTTGCGCCGCTCCTCGAGGCTCTTGTCCACCGCGTAGCTCTTGCCCACGAGCGTGTAGAGATCCCACGCGAGATCGCCCAGACGGCGGGGCTCGTTGCCCGGGAGATCGTCGGGGAAGGCGTCCAGGATCTCTTTCATCTCGGCGGCCAGCTCTTCGGCGCGGTCGGGTGTGACCAGCGCCTCGGGGTGCATGAGGCCCACGACGACGTCGGCCACCTGGACGCCCGTGTCGTCGAGATAGTTCTGGACCTCCACCGTACGGCCGAGGCGCCGGAAATTCCTCACCAGCACGTCGCCCAGGACGGCGTTTCGCAGGTGCCCGATGTGGGCGGCCTTGTTGGGGTTGATGTTGGTGTGCTCGACGATGATCTTTCCCAGGGGAGACGTGACCCGCTCCGATCCCGCGGCGGCCGCAGCGAACGCGGCGTCCTTCGGCGCCGCGGCGCTCAGCATCGCCGAGAGGGTGCGCGGCCTGTCGAAGAAGAAGTTGACGTAGCCGCCGCCTTCGACCTTCACCTCGCGGACGCTCGCCGGCTTCACGATGGCGGGCGCCA
>JAEUQS010000380.1 GCA_016789625.1 Acidobacteriota bacterium
CCCGCACGGGGATGCCGTAGCGGGCCCCGGCGAGCACGTTCGACGTGGCCGCGGCGCCGCCCACGTAGGCGGCGCGGCTCGCGGCGAGCGCGCCGTCGACGCCCTGCGCGCGGCGGAGGCCGAACTCCAGTACGGGATCTCCCTCGGCTGCGATCCGGATGCGAGCCGACTTGGTGGCCACGAGCGTCTGGAAGTTCACGATGTTGAGGAGCAGCGACTCCAGGATCTGGGCCTCGACGAGAGGCCCCGAGACGCGCAGGAGCGGCTCGTTCGGGAAGACGACCGTGCCTTCCGGGATCGCGTCGACGTCGATGGTGAGGGAGAGGCGCGACAGCCAGTCGAGGAATCCCTCCGGGAACAGCGATCCGCCCCCGGGAGCGCCGATGCCGCGCAGGGCTTCGAGCTCGTCCGGGCCGAAGCGGAACCGCGAGATCTCCTCGAGCGCCGGTCCGAGCCCGGCCGCGACGGCGAACCCTCCCTGGAAGGGCAGCCTGCGGAAGTAGAGGTGGAACACGGCCTCGTCCTCGGTGCGGCCCGCCTTCCAGGCCGCGGCGGCCATGGTGAGCTCGTAGAGATCGGTCAGAAGGGCGTGGCCGGGCGCGGATTCCGTCGCCGGGGTCGTGCCAGAGCTCATGCCAAAGTGTGTGTCTTACACGAAGGTCTGTCAAGACGTCTTGACAAAGTGTTCGATCGACACTAACTATTCGGTATGAGAGAGCCCCTGCCCCTCCCGCCGTTCGTGGATCCGGCCAACGCCGCGCGCTGGACTTTCCGCCCGGACGCCCGCCGCCTCGTGACCGAAGCCGAGACCTTCCGCAAGGAGCACGGGCTGCGGCCCGCCGCTCTCGACCGCACGCGCCTCCACCTGCTCCTCATCGACGTTCAGAAGGACTTCTGCCTGCCCGAGGGAACGCTCTACGTGGGCGGGCGGAGCGGAACGGGCGCGATCGACGATTCGGCGCGAATCGCGCGGTTCCTCTTCGCGAACCTCGACCGCATCACCGAAACCACCGTCACGCTCGACTCGCACCTGCCGCACCAGATCTTCTTCCCGTCGTTCTGGCGGAACGCCGGCGGAGGGGCGCCGCCGCCGCCGCACACCGTCGTCACCGCCGACGACCTGAGGGCGGGCCGGCTCGTCCCGGCCCCCGGAGTCGAGGCGTTCGTGGCCGGCGGAGACGCGTCGTGGCTTGCGAGGCAGGTCGTGCACTACGCCGAGGCGCTCGAGCGCGCGGGCAGGTACACGCTCTACCTCTGGCCCGAGCACGTGCTGCTCGGCGGCGAGGGGCACGCGCTCGTGGGGGCCGTCGAAGAGGCCCGGCTCTTCCACGCCTATGCCCGCACCGCTCAGGCGGCCGTCGAGATCAAGGGCCGGCATCCGCTGACCGAGAACTACTCCGTATTCGCGCCCGAGGTGACCTCGTCGTGGGACGGCGGATCCCTCGCGGAGCGCAACGAGACCTTCTTCGACCGGCTCCTCGCGGCCGACGCGATCGCGGTCGCGGGGCAGGCCTCGAGCCACTGCGTGAAGAGCAGCGTCGACGACCTCCTCGAGGAGATCCTGCGCCGGGATCCCCGCCTCGTCTCGAAGGTGTACGTCCTGGAAGACTGCATGTCGGCCGTCGCCGTTCCGGACCCCGCGCGGACAGGTGCTTTCGTGGCGGACTTCACCCCCCAGGCCGAAGCCGCGAAGGAGCGCTGGCGAGAGGCCGGCCTCCGGCTCGTGAAGTCCACGGATCCGATCGAGAGCTGGCCCGGCCTCGAGCTGATCTAATCCGTATGGACATGCCGCGCCGCCTCGCGTTCGAAGACACGCCCACGATCCCGGAGCTGCCCGGCGCGCTCGTGGACGCCCGGGTCGCGCTCTCGCGTTTCGAGTACGGGCAGGCCGAGGAGGCGATCCAGAAGGCGCTCCTCGGGGTGGGCCGGCTGCCTCCCGCGGTGCGGACGCAGGTCCACTTCACGGCCGCCGACAGTGCGTTCCGAAGGAACCGCTACGCCGACGCGCGGCGCTTCGCCGACCTCGCGCTCGAGGACGCCCGGGGTCTCGCGCGCGCCCAGGCGCTGTCGCTCAAGGGGGCCGCCCTCACACAGGAGAGCCGCTACCAGGAAGCGCTCGATGCGCTGTACGAAGCCCTCGCGGCGTTCGACGAGGCGGGCTCTCCGGCTCTGGCCGGGGACACGCTCAACTACGTGGCCGTCGTGCACGAGGAGCTCGGAGACTGGGAAGAGGCCGGGACCATGTACGCCCGGAGCCTCGCCTCCGCCCGGGCCTCGGGCGACCGCGACCTGGAAGGCAAGGTGCTCGCGAACATCGGGGAGGGGGAGCTGTCCCGCGGGCTCCTCACCGAGGCGGAGGCGCACCTCGGGCGGGCGCACGAGATCTTCTCCGCGATCGGGAACACGGCGCGGGACGCCTGGTGCCTCGCGACGCTCGCCCGCATCGCCGAGGAGCGCGGAGCCGACGCCGAGGCCGGCCGCCTTCTCGGCGAGGCGCTCGCCGCCGCCGAGAAGGGCGGCGTCACGAGAACGCATGCCGAGGTGCTCGTGGGCCTCGGGACGCTGCTCGCCCGCCGGGGCGACGAGAAGGCCGCGCTCACGCATCTCCGCTGGGCACTCGCCCTCCTCGAGACGAGCGGGATCCGGCGGGAGATCTTCAAGACGCACGAGGCCCTCTCCGCGACGTATGCGCGCTTCGGGCGTTTCGAGGAGGCTCTCCATCACCACAGGGAGTTCCACCGCGTCCGCTCGGAGGTCTTCGACGACCTCGCCCGGGTGCGCCTCGAGCGGCTCAAGGCCCGCTACGAGGTCGAGAAGGTCCAGCGCGAGCGGGAGATCGAGCAGCTCCGGAGCGTGGAGCTGGCCCGCGCGTACGACGAGCTCGCGCGCCTGAACGGGGAGCTCCGTGCCACGGCGATGAAGCTCGCCGATCTCGCCATCCACGACGCGCTGACCGGCGTCTACAACCGGCGCCATCTGGACGCCGTGCTGCCGCGGGAGCTGTCGCGGGCGGTCCGCACGGGCTCGCCGCTCTCCGTGGCCATGGTCGATCTCGATCACTTCAAGGACGTCAACGACCGCTTCTCGCACGCTCTGGGCGACGAGGTGCTCGTGGGGGTGGCGCGGCTCGCCGGACAGAGGCTCAGGAAGTCCGATCTCGTGGCCCGCTACGGCGGCGAGGAGTTCGTGCTCCTCCTGCCGGACACGCCTCTCGAGGAGGCCATCGCTCTCTGCGAGAAGCTCCGCGAGGCCTTCGAGGGACAGACGTTCGGCGAGCACCGGCTGAAGGTCACCGCCAGCATCGGCGTAGCGTCGAGCCAGGAGAGAAACGACGCCGGCGCGGCAATGAGCGCGGCGTCCTCCGGCGCCGCGGCCCTTCTCGCTCTCGCGGACGAGCGGCTCTACGAGGCCAAGCGCAGCGGACGGAACCGCGTGCGGCCGGAGCTGGAGAAGGAATGATCGCGCTCGCCGGAATTCTCGCCCTCGTTCAGGCCGCGTCGCCGGAGACGCGGGAGATCGCGCTCGAGGTGAAGAACCGGTTCGGGTTCGCTTTCGAGAACGCCGCCATCTGCCGGGTCGAAGGCGACGCCTGCGTGCCCGTGGCGGTGAGGCTCGAGGAGCGAAGGGTCGTCGTGACCGTCCCGGGAGCTGCGAAGGCCGTGCTGCGCGTCTCGGCCGGCGGCTACGAGACCCGCGACGTGGAGGTCCCCGCAGGACCGGCGGACGGCGCCCTCGTGCCCGTCGCGCTCGTCGCGAAGTCGTCTCTGGCGCTCACGCTTCTGCCCTTCGACACCCGCCGGGAGGTTTCGCTCGAGGTGCGTCTCGTGGACCAGACGGCGCGGGAGAAGCCGCGGGTCTTCGACTCGCGGCGCGTGACGCTCGCGGTGGGACAGAGGAGCGAGA
>JAEUQS010000427.1 GCA_016789625.1 Acidobacteriota bacterium
CCGAGGCGCTCCACGGGCTCCTCGTGGAGATGGAGCGCATCCTCGCCTCCTTCGTGCGCATCGCGTTCGCCGTGTCGAGCGTCGCGCGGGACCTCACGGCGCGGAGCCGCGACCTCTCGCACGCGGCCTCGGTGCAGACGCATCGCGCCGAGGAGACGGCGGGCGCGACCCGAAAGGCCGACGACGCGCTCCGCTCGCTGCGCGGCTCCATGGAGGACCTCTCCTCGGTGGCCGAGAACGCGGGCGCCTCGCTCCACGAGATGTCGGCCTCGATCCAGCAGGTCTCCCTCTCGGCTCAGGGCCTCCGCAGCTTCGTGGACGAGACCGCGCAGGCGCTCACCGGAATGCTGTCGTCTCTGGCCGAGGTCGCGAGCTCCGTCGAGAACCTCTCGCGCCTCGCGAACGAGACCGCGACGGCGACCGCCACGATCCGCGAGGCGACGCTCGAGACCGACCGCCAGACGCGCACCGCCGCCCGCGTTTCCGAAAGGGCCTCGGGCGCCGCGGAGCTGGGCAAGCGCTCGGTCTCCGGCACGGCCGCCGGCATGACGGCGATCCGCGACGCGGTCGCGAGCGCGAGCGAGGCCGCTCACAGCCTCGGCGAGCGCTCCGCGCGCATCGGCGAGATCCTCTACGCGATCGAGGAGGTCGCCGGCGAGACGAACCTTCTCGCCCTGAACGCGTCGATCATCGCGGCGCAGTCCGGCGAGGCGGGACGCTCCTTCGCGGTCGTGGCCGGCGACATCCGCGATCTCTCCGACCGCACGTCGGCTTCCTCCGAGGAGGTGCGCGGCCTCATCGTCGCCGTGCGCGGCGGCGTCGACGACGTGCGCCGCCTGCTCGCCGAGGTGCGCCGCCGCACGGAAGAGGGCGTCGAGCTCGCGCGCACGGCCGACGGCACGCTGGACGACATCCTCCGTCTCTCGGGCGACGCGCGGAAGGCCAGCGAGGAGATCGCCTCGGCCACGGCCCGGCAGACGCTCGAGATCGCGCACGTCTCCGAGGCCTCGTCGCGCGTTTCCGAGGAGGTCGAGCGCATCTCGCGGGCCACGCGCCGGCAGCTCGAGGCCGCCCGTGGCGTCGAGACGCGGGCCGTGCGCGTGCGGGAGTCCACGGAGCAGCTCTCCCGCGCGATGAGCGAGCAAGCGCAGGGCAGCCAGGCGCTCCTCTCCTCGATGGGCCAGGTGACGGCCACCGTGGAGCAGATCGCCGAGGCCACGGCCACCCTCGCCGAGGGCTCGTCGTCGGTGGTCCGGGCCATGGACGGCATCCGCAAGGCCACGGGAGAGACGGCTTACGCGGCCACGGCGATGAGCCAGACGGCGCAGGGGCTCGCGCAGGAATCCGTGATGCTCGAGGAGCGCACGGCCTACTTCCGGCTGCCCGCGCGGGTCCCCGGCGGCCGCGTGCGGGCGGCGCTCCGCTACCTGAACTTCGAGGACTACGACCCCGCTTTCGCCACCACGGTGCCGCACGCGATCCTCGCGAAGACCTGGGGCGAAGGCCTCGTGCGCTTCGCCGAGGGCACGCGCATCGTGCCGGAGCTCGCCGAGCGCTGGGAGATCGATCCCTCGGGCACGCTCTTCACGTTCAAGCTGCGCCGCGGCGTGCTCTTCCACGAGGGGGGCGGCCTCACCGCGCACGACGTGAAAGCCTCGTTCGAGAGGTTCCTCTCGCCCGCGCTCGCCGCGCCCCTCGCGACGATGTTCGACGCGATCCTCGGAGCGCCCGCGTTCCGCGGGGGCAATGCCTCCGAGGTCACGGGGATCGAGGTGCCCGACCCGGCCACCGTGCGTTTCCGCCTGACGTCCCCCGTGCCCTTCTTCCTGAGCCTCCTCACGCTGCCCGACGTGACCGTCGTGGCGCCGTCGATGATGAACCGCAAGTTCGCGCGCCTCGCGCCGCAGGGCACGGGTCCGTTCGCGCTCCGCGAGATCCATTTCGGGAAGAAGGCGATCTTCGACCGCTTCCCCGGCCACTGGGACCGCGCGTCGATCGCGCTCGACGGCGTGGACCTCGACATCGCGGAGGACAGCGAGGCGGGGGTTCTCCAGCGCTTCCTCGACGGACAGCTCGATGTCGTGTGGGACGTGCCGTACGACCAGGCCGCAGGGCTCATGTCCGATCCCGCCTACCGGCCCTACATCGACTCCTCGGTGCAGCTCCACACCGGCTTCCTCGCCCTCCGTTGCGACAAGGCCCCCCTCACCGACGTGCGGGTGAGGCGGGCGCTGAACCACGCGGTGGACCGCACACGGCTCAACGAGCAGCTCTTCGCGGGGCTCGCCGTGCCGGCGGCCTCGCTCCTGCCGCCCCACCTCCTCGGCCACGACGCGAAGCTCCGGCCGTACCGGCACGACGTCTCGCGGGCCCGCGCGCTCCTCGGCGAGGCGGGTTTCCCGAACGGCGTCACGCTCACGCTCTGGCAGACCCCGAAGGACGCGCAGGATCCGAGAAACCCGGCCTCTGCGCTGGTCGCTCACTTCGCGGAAGCAGGCATCACCGTGAAGGTGGAGGTGCTCACGGGCGAGGAGATCACCGCGCGGCACCGGCGGGGCGAGCACCCGCATCTGCAGCTCACGCGGTGGTTCGCCGACTTCCCCGACCCGGATTCGTTCTTCAGCTCGCTGGTGTACTCGAAGACCGACGACGTGGCGTGGATGGGCTACCGGAACCCGGTCGTGGACCGGCTCATCGAGAAGGGCGCGTCGGAGACCGACGCCCGGGAGCGGGAGCTCGTCTACCGGGAGCTCGACCGCCTCATACAGACCGACGCCCCGGCGGTGTTCCTGTTCCACAACCGGGGCTTCGTGCTGGCCGCGCCCAACCTGCGCGGTGTGCGTACGTTCCTGCTCCCGCCGCCCGTTCGCTTCGCCGACCTCTCCTGGGAAAAATAGGGGAAAAGGCGAGCGCAGCGAGCGGAGCGGAAGGGCCAGGGAAACCCATAACTGGGTTTCCCGGTCAGCAAACCCGAGCGGAAGGGCCAGGGAAACCCATAACTGGGTTTCCCGGTCACAAGAGCCTCAGAAGGCGGCGAGCGCCTCGGCTTCGTCGGAGTAGACGTCGAACACCGTGATCAGCTGCGTCACCGTGAGGACGTCGTTGATCTTC
>JAEUQS010000428.1 GCA_016789625.1 Acidobacteriota bacterium
GCCCGCTCCGGGCCGCCGCGGCGGCGGGCGAGCCCGCCCTCGAGACCCGCCCGATCCGGGAGGGCGGCGAGGCCTCGCCCGGGCTCCTGCGCGACGTGGCCGCGGCCGTGCGTGCCGCCCAGCCCGACATCCTCTGGGCCAGCGAATCCCGCGGCCACGGGGCCGCCGTCTGGAGCCGGGCGGCGAAACGGGCACCGCTCGTCGTCCACCGGCGCGTGATGTTTCCGCCCAAGAGCCACGCGCTCTCCCGCTACAAGTACGCGGCCGCGGCCGGCTTCGCGGCGATCTCCCAGGCCGTCGCGTCGTCGCTCGTGGCCGCGGGCGTTCCCGCGTCCCGCATCCGCGTCGTTCCCGACGGGCTGCCGCCCGAGGCGTTCGTGAGCCTCCCGGAGCCTCCCGCACCCCCGCTCCGCCTCGTTCACGTGGGAGCCTTCGACGGCCGGAAGGGCCAGCACATCGTCGTCGACGTCCTCGCGGCTCTGGTCGCCCGCGGCTGGGACCTCGTGGCGACCTTTCTCGGCAGCGGGCCCGAGAGGGCCGCGGTCGAGGCCCGCGCACGTTCGCTGGGCGTGGGGAAACGCTGCGAGTTCCGGGGAGAGATCCCGAGCGTCTTCGAGGTGCTCTCGCGGTCGCATCTCCTGCTCCTCCCCTCGGAGAGCGAGGGCGGCTCGCTCGCCGCGCTCGAAGCGATGGCGGCGGGCTGTCCCGTGCTCGCTCACGACACGGGCGGAGTCGCGGAGATCCTGCGGGGCACCGAAGGGGGCCGGCTCGTCTCGGGCCTCGACCCCCTGGTCTGGACGGAAGCCACCGCCCGGCTCCTCGGCGCTCCCGAGCTGCGTGCTCAGCTCCAGATGCGGGGGCGCGCCCTCGCGCGGCAGCGCACCGTGGCCCACACCGCCGAGACGCTCGAGGCGTTCTTCACCGACATCCTGAACGGCGGCTGACGATTTGAGGATCCTCCTTCGCGCGCCGAACTGGGTGGGCGACGTCGTGATGTCCCTGCCCGCGTTGACGGCGCTCCGTGCGGAGTTTCCCAAGGCTCACCTCGCGGTCCAGGCGCGGTCGTGGGTCGCGGAGCTCTATCGCCTGCGAGACGAGGTCGACGGCGTCGTCGTGGAGGACTCCCGGGGAGCGCACCAGGGGCGCGAGGGCCGCGAGCGGCTCGCGCAGGAGCTCCGAAGCGGCCGGTTCGACCGCACGGTGATCCTCCCCACCAGCTTCGCCTCGGCCTGGATTCCGTTCCGCGCGGGCATCCCGGAGCGGATCGGGTACCGAGCCGAGGGCCGGTCCCTCCTTCTCACGCAGGCCGTTCCTCAGGACCTCGAGCCCGGGGAGCATCAGATCTGGAAGCACCTCCGCCTGGTCTCCGCGGCGGGCGCCCGCCTGCCCGAGAAACCCGACGTCTCCTGGAGCGTCGGACCCCGGGAGCGGGCCGCGGCGCGAAAGCTCCTGGAATCGGCCGGTCTGGGCTCCCGGAAGTTCGTCGCGGTTCACGCGGCGTCGTTCGCGCACGCCGCCAAGCGCTGGCCGTTCCCGCGTTTCGCGGAGCTGCTCGACCTCCTCCACCGCGAGGAGGGCCTCACGGCCGTCCTCCTCGGAAGCGAGGCGGAACGCGCGGTGAACGGAGAGCTCCTGGCCCTCACCACGCGAGGGGCGCCCGTCGACCTCGCCGGCAGGAGCTCCCTGCCCGAGGTGCTCGGCCTCCTCGCCGAGGCCGACCGCTTCGTGGGCAACGACTCGGGCCTCGCTCACCTCGCGGGCGCGGTGGGCACCCCGGCGGCCGTGCTCTTCGGCCCCACGGATCCCGAAGCCACACGGCCCTGGGACGGCCCGCGAGCGGACGGGCAGCCCTCGAGGATCGCCGTCGTGAGGAGCGCCCCGCCCTGCGCGCCGTGCAGGTTCGCCGTCTGTCCCCTGGACCACGTCTGTATGCGCTCCGTCACGGCCCGGGACGTTCTCACCGCTCTGCAGACGCTAAGATGAGGCGGATGAGACGCACCCTCGTGCGCGCCGCCTTCGCCGCGCTCCTCGCCCTCCCCCTCGGCTCCTTCGCCGAGAGCATTCCCCAGGATTCCCCCGTTCACACCGACCAGCTCCTGGCCGACGCGGGGAAGCGCGTCAAGGGAGGGCAGAGCGTCTTCGTGGTGTTCCACGCCTCCTGGTGCGGATGGTGCCGGAAGCTCGACCGGGTCCTCGCCCAGCCGGAGATGGCGGCGATCATGGACAAGCACTTCGTGACCGTGCGCGTCGACGTTCTGGAGCGCCCCATGAAGCGGCACCTCGAGAACCCCGGTGGCCGGGAGCTCCTCGAGAGGCTCGGCGGGCGCGGAGGGGGCATGCCGTTCCTCGCGATGCTGGACTCCAAGTCCACCCCGCTCGCGACCTCGGTCGACGGGACCGGCGAGAACATCGGCTATCCCGGAGACGACGAGGGCATCGAGCACTTTCTCTCGATGGTGAAGAAGGCGGCGCCGAAGGCCACGCCGGACGAGCTCGAGACCCTGCGCAAGGGCCTCGACGCGGCAAGGCCCGCGCGGTAGCCGATACCGGTCGGCCCGCCGATAATTCGGGGCAGGAGGATCTCGAGATGATCCGTTCCACCTCGATCCCGTTCCTGGCGGTCCTCATGCTCGTGGCCGGCCCCGTCTTGGGCCAGGCCGCCAGTCCCTGTCCGCCCTGCCCGACACCGCCTCCCCCGCCGCCGCCTCCCGCCTTCACGGGCAGCTTCGGGGCGGGCCTCGGCCTCACACGGGGCAACTCGGACACGTTCAGCCTCAACCTCGCGGCCTCGGGCGTCTACGACCCGAAGACCCGCAGCGTCTTCAAGTTCAACGTGCTCTATCTGCGCGGCGAGCAGAACGGCACCCTGAACCTCGACAAGACCTCGGCCGAGGTGCGCTACGAGCACACGCTCTCCGACCGGCTCTTCGCGTTCGGTCAGGTCGCCTGGCTGAGGGACAAGTTCAAGGAGATCAGCTATCTGGTCTCTCCCACCGCGGGCGTGGGCTACAAGATCCTCAAGACGGACGCGTTCGCCCTGTCGGCCGAGGCCGGCATCGGCGGCTTTTTCGAGAAGAACCCGGAGCGGGGAGTCCTCGGCACGGCCGGGTACCGCCCGTCTCAGTCGAACTCGGCCTTCTCGGTGCGGGCCGCCGAGGCGTTCTCGTGGAAGATCTCGTCCACGGCGAGTCTCGGACAAGCCTTTTCGGGCCTCTGGAAAGCCGACGATTTCGGGGACGCGTACTATCGCAACGAAATTTTCGTCTCGACCGCCATCACGAAGCACAGCGAGCTCAAGGTCGGCTACACCACCGACTACAAGACCCGGCCGCCCGATCCTTCGCTGAAGAAGGCGGACTCCTCCCTCGTCGCCGCGTTCGTGATGA
>JAEUQS010000460.1 GCA_016789625.1 Acidobacteriota bacterium
CGCCGACGTCACCGTTCCCGCCATCCGCTGGGGCAGGAACGACACGGCGATGAAGTCCGAGAGGAGCATCGGATCCTGGAAGGGGAGGTCGGGGTCGAGGCCGCGCACGAGATCCCGCAGCGCCGCCGCCGGGTCGCGCCAGTCTCCGTGCGGAGCAGCAGCGTCATGCGCCGGCTGGGGTTCTGCGCGAGCGGAACCGTGACGTAAGGTCGCGGCTCTTCCATCAGGCTCTTGTACTTCCCGGCCCTCGCGACGCCGATCACCTCCACGGCCTGACTCTCCACGAGGAAGCGCCGCCCGAGGGCGCTCTCTCCGGGCCAGAAGCGCGAAGCGAACGTCTCGTTGACGACGGCCACCCGCGGAGCGGACGCGTCGTCCGAGGCGCGGAAGTCGCGGCCCGAGAGGAGCGGGATGCGGAGCGTTTCGAAGGAGCCCGGTGAGGCCGTGCCGAGAAAGACCTCGAAGCCCTCGCGGGTCGGGGCCGTGAGCCCTTCCACCTCGACCCGACCCGTTCTCGGGCCGAACCCGCCGAGGGGAACGCTTCTCACGAGGGCCGCGGACGTCACGCCGGGGAGAGCGGCGGCCCGTGCGAGGAGATCGCGCTGGAGCGCTTCGACGTTGACTCTGCCGCTTCTTACGAGCCCGAAGTCGATCGATGTCATGCGCACGCCCGTCGCGTCGAAGCCGGCGTCGGCCTTCCGGATGCGGTCGATGGACTTCACGAGGAGACCCGCGGCCACGAGGAGCAGCATCGTGGCGGCCATCTGCGCCACGACGAAGAGACTCCGTGCGCCAACGAGCGCGGGCCGAGGTTCGTTGCGTCCTTCCTTCAGCGCGGGGACGAGATCGACTCGGGCCGCGCGGAGGGCGGGAAGGAGACCGAAGAGGAGGCCCGTGACGGCGGTCGCGAGCATCGCCACGAGGAGCACGAACGGGCCGGGCGCCACGTCGAGCTCGAGCGGCATCGCGTACTTCGGAGAGAACGCGAGGAGGGCGCCGCTCAACCACCACGCGAGGAAGCCGCCGAGGAGGGAACCGCTCCCGAAGAGGAGCACGGTCTCCGCGAGGAGCTGCCGGGCGAGCGCCCCCGTGCCCGCCCCGATCGCCTGGCGGATCGCCATCTCACGCCGTCGCGCCGCGCCGCGCGCGAGGAGGAGCCCGGCCACGTTGATGCAGGCGATGCCGAGCACGAGACCCGACGCGATGAGGAGGAGCACGAAGAGCCGCGTGACGACGGCTCTCAGCGAGTCGTCGACGGGCGCCATCGCGCGGACGTCGACGCCCCACGGCTCTCCGCCCTTCGGGTGCTCGCGCGAGATCGTGGAGGCCGCGATGGAAAGCGAAGCCTGCGCGGCCTCCCTCGAGACGCCGGGCGCGAGCCGACCGAAAACCTCGAGCCAGTCGGCCGCGGGATTCGTGAGCGCGTCGGGCGGCGCGCCCGCGGCGGGCGCCGAGAGCGGGATCCAGCGGTCGAACGCAAACCCCACGAACGTTCCGGTGAAGCGAGCCGGAACGATCCCGACGAC
>JAEUQS010000466.1 GCA_016789625.1 Acidobacteriota bacterium
CGAACCGGCAGCGCGGACTCGGGAACGGCCTCGGGTTCGTCGCCGACGTGGAGCGTTCCGAAGACGCGCTTCACGCGCGACGTGCCGCCCCTCGAAGGGACCTCGAGGAGGAGCGCCGACGCGGGGCACGCGAAGGACGACCCGCGCTCGAGCGCCGAAGGACCGAACGCGAGCGTCCCTTCGGCCGAGCGCGTCAGCATCGGCGTGCCGCCCTCGCACGAGGCCCGAGCGATGCCCGAGGGAGAGAGACCCAGCACCTGCACCCTCGCGACGCTCGATGGCGGCAGATCCTCGAGCGCGCGGCGCAGCACGGGCAGAAGCGACGCGGGCGCGCGTCCCGAACCATGAACCGCCGCGAGGAACGCGGGGCGGCCGTCGGCGTCGCGCGGACCGACGGCGACGATCCAGCCGTCGTGCGGCACGCCGCGCGCATCCCGCACGGTGCCCGTCTTCAGCGCGATGAGCCGCTCGACGAAGAACGGCGCATCGGGGAGACCCGCGAGCGTGCCCGACACCGGCGTCTTCGTGAGCGCGTCCACGGCGAACGGCGCCGACGCCACGAGCCAGGCGTAGAGCCGTACGACCTCGCGCGGCGAAAGAGCGAGCCCCGGCGTGAGGCCGAGCCGCGCCTCGAACGCGAGCGTCGGGGAAACCGGCTTCGAGACCGCCGAGATCAGCGCGTCGAACGCTGCGAAGGAGTCCGCCGGCAGGCCCGAGCCGGCGTCGAGGAAGAAGCCGTTGCACGAGCGCGCGAGCGCGTCCGAGAACGAGAGCCTCTCGCCCGCCTCGACGTCGCAGCGCCACTCCACCGTGCCCCTCGCGAGGCGGCTCTCGAGAAACGCCGGCACCGTCGCGACGAGGAACGGCTTGAGGACCGAGCCGACGGGCGACGGAACGGACGTGGCCCCTTCGTCCACGAGGATCTCGCCGGAGAGCCCGTCCATCACGAGGACGCTCGTCGTCGCCGGCACCACGGCCCGCGGGCCTCCGCGAACGAGCGCCAGCAGCGCGTCCTTCGCGGCAGAGGCGCCTTGCGTGGCACAGCCCGCGAGGATTCCGCGGAACGTCTCTTCGGCACGGGCTTCGACACCCGGCTGCACGAGAACCCGCGCGAGCGCCTCCTGGATCGCGGGCTCGTCGCCCCGCGCCCCCACGGCCTCACGAAGGAGAACCTCACGGGCCTCCCGGGCGAACGGGAAACGCGTGGCAGAGAGCGTGCGGCGCGCGGCATCACCCGTCGCAAAGAGTGCGAACGCCTCCGACACGAGCGGGGCCTCGCGGGCCACGGCCGGGCAGGCCGCCTCGAGAAAGGCGTGCGCGACCTCGTGCCGGACCACGTCGTCGTCGGTGATGCCCGGAGCCGAAGGCTCCGGGCCCTGCAGGATCCGTCCGTCGCGAAGGCGGCCCAGATCGCGCAGAGCCGCGATCCCTTCGGTCCGCGCGACGGTGAGCCGGGGGCGCGAAACCCTCACTCCGAAGCGCGCGGTCCACGTAGTCCAGCCTTCTGCCGCGACGGCCTCCCACCGCGCGGCCTCTTCCGTCGTGAACGGGGCTTCGACGCGGAGCTCAGCGGCCTCTGCGGCGAGAGGAAGGAGCAGCAATACGAAGGCGGGTCGAAGGGGTCTGGAGGCGGGTCGTCTCATCGTAGAAGTCCTCGAGGCGCGCGACGCCGCTGACGAAGTCGCCGGCGTGCTGCGCGCGCATCACGTAGCCCGTCTGTGCGGGCTCGTCCATGAACGCGTGGTTGAAGGCGAAGACCCACCGGACGCGCTCCGGCCGGATCTCACGGGCCACGAAGCGCGCCTCGCGGAGGCCCAGGCCGAAGGGCGCGGCGTCGTACATACGGTCTTCCGCGACCACGGTGAAACCCGCCGGCACGTCGTCGCTGAGGTCGTAATAGGTCGCGGCCGCGTACGAGCGCGGGACGGGCCGCGCGAAGCTCAGCCGCACGTAGACGAGATCTCCCACGGCGACGGGTCCGCGCAGCGGCGTGAGCTGGCCCGTTTTCGCGTCGAGCCGGTGGTACGAGCGGGAGAGCGAAACGCCGTTCTCGCCGGAGACGCGCACGGAGGCCGCCTCGCCGTTCCGCTCGTCGTAGGGAGCCGAGGACTCGATCACCGCGCGGAGCGAGGCCCGCCGGTCGTCGCTCTCCACCACGATGGGCCCACGACGCGCGATGGCACCCGCAACCTTCACCTCGGTGCCGAAGAGGCCCGTGCGTCTCACGACGTGTTCCGAGGGCACCTCGCGGCCGTTCTGGAGAACGCGCAGTTCCGGGGGCCGGGCGCCGCCCTCGATCTCGCGCTGGAGGAGCCACCGGGAGTGCGCGAGAACCTGTGAGGTCTCGAACGTCGAGCCGTAGTGCTCGCCGCCGAACGAGCCGAGGAGCCGGAGCGTGAAGTCCGACGGATCTCCCTCGATCCGTCCGTACGCGGCGAGCGCGTGTGCGGCCACGGCGAGGGCACCCGGGCCCTCACCACCGAGAAGGGCCGGGTCGGCCTGCGCGGCGGGGGCGAGACTCCGGAGGAGGTCCTTCGTCACGAGACGGAAGGCCGGCGTCGCCTCGAGACCCCGCGCCTTCAGGGCGAGGAGCACATAGGCCCGGTCGCGGAACGAGCCGTGCGCGAGGGCCCAGCCGGCCTGGAACGCCAACGCCGTCTCGGCGCTCGTGCCGTCCTTCGGTGCGAGGCCGAGCGCCACGAGCCGGGCCTCCACGTACGTGAGGAGAACCCCGCGCGATGAGCCGAGAGACGGTGTCTTGCCGCGGAGCCAGCCGGCCGAGCGGCGGGCTTCGAGCCCGCGCAGGAGCTCGGGATCGTCGAACGTGGCGAGGAGGGAGAGCACGTAGGCCGTCATGTCGGCGTCGCCTCGTCCCGAGCCCGGCCACCACACGTAGGAGCCGTCGGAGTTGCGGAGCGAGCGGAGCCGCGCGAGGCCGGTCGAGGAGGATTCGAGCGAACGCCTCACCTCTTCCCGGACCGTGTCGTCCTCGTTCGCCAGCTCCACGTCCTTCCCCAGAACGTCGCGGAGCACGAGGCCCGGGACGCTCGCGCTCGTGACCTGCTCCACGCAGCCCCACGGATACTTGGAGAGCCAGGCGAGAGAGGGCAGCAGCGTCCCGGCAAGGCGCGACGTGGCGAAGATGCGCACGCTCGAGACCTCGCCCAGGGACTCGGGCGGTCCACCCGTTTCCGGAGCGGGATGCGTCGTCGCGTCGAACGCCTCACCGGCGGTGAGGACCCGCGAATGGACGCGCGACGTGTTCGAGGGCAGCGCGCGGAAAACGAACGGCAGGCTCGACGGCACGCCCTCGTCCACTTGGAGACGCACCTCCCAGCTCGAAGACGGCGCGGACGCGGCACCCGCGGGAACGGTGAACGGCACGCGTGCGACGCCGTCGCGCTTCGGCTCGAGGCGCTCGTTCAGCTCGAGCGGCTCGGCGAGCACGGCACCGCTCGGCGGCACGACCACGGCGGAAACGTGTTTCGCCCGGGCCTCGCGGTTCCCCACCACGAGGCGCGCCTCGGCGTGATCTCCCGCGCGGAGAAATGGCGGCGTCACGAGCGCCACGGTGACCGGCGCGTTCGTGGAGAAGTCCGCGCCGCCCTCGCCGAAGCGGCCCCTGCCGTCCACGGCGACGGCCGTGACGTGCCAGGTCGTCTGGTTCGCGGGGAGGCGGAAGAAGACCGTCGCGAGGCCGTCCTCGTTCGTGACGACAGCCGGGTTCCAGTAGGCCGTGTCGTTCTCCCTGGGAACTTTGCGGGGCTTGGAGGCCGCCATCGAGTGGCTGCTCCCGAAGCGCGCCGCGAGCCTCTCGCCCGCGCCGTAGGCCTGGAAGTCGCGGCTCAGGAAGCTCATCAGGTTGAGCCGCTCGAGGGGATGGAAGAACGCGAGG
>JAEUQS010000473.1 GCA_016789625.1 Acidobacteriota bacterium
GTTCGGCACGATCTTCTGCCGGCCCGCGGCGAGCGTGTCGCGCGCGACTCCGGTTCCGCCGCCGAACGCCGACGTGTAGCTCAGCTCGAGGGCCGCGTCCGTCGTCCCCCGGTTCGTGAGCGTGAGCTCCGAGGTGAAGAACGATCCGTTCAGCCCGCTGGAGGTGAGGACGATCGGGACGACGACCTCGCCGTCCCACACGCCCACCGCGGCGGTCGCGGTTCGGGTGGCGAGGAGCAGCACCGACAGGACAGACGCAAACCGGATCCGGTTTTCCATCTCGGCATCCTATTCGGAGGTGGGACGAGCGCGTCCCGCATTCGGTGATCCCGGGCGGCAGCTGGCTCGTTTCCGATGGCAGCCGGCTTGCTACGCGCGCTCCATGCTCGAGATTCTCCGGGAGGCCGTCCGGTCCGTCGTGCGCTTCCGGCGCAACGCGCTTTCGGTGATCGGATGCGTCGCCGCGGGTCTGGCCGCGGCCTGCAGTGTCGGCGCGCTGCTCGAGCTGACGCTCGTGCGGTCCGTGCCCTTCCCCGACGCCGACCGCCTCGTGCGGGTGTGGGTGAACGAGGAGGGCCACGATCCGCGCCTCGACCTGACGGTGCCGGAGCTCTCGCTGGTGATGCGCGAGGCCCGCACGCTCGATCGCGTCGCGGGCAGCGCGCGCGTGCGGGCGATCGGCGTCTTTCCGGGAGGCGCCGAGCGCATGCGCGGCGAAGCCGTCACGGAGAGCTACTTCGAGACGCTCGGCCTCCGGCCCGCGCTCGGGCGCGCCTTCGGGCCCGAGGACGCGGACACTCCCGTGGTGGTGCTCTCGCACACGACCTGGATGTCGAAGTTCGGCGGCGACCCCGCCGTGCTGGGCCAGCCGCTCCGCACGTCGCGCGGACCCCGCACGGTGATCGGCGTGATGCCGGAGTGGTTCCACGGAGCGATCGAGAACGACGAGGTCGAGCTGTGGATCCCTCTGGCCCAGCTCGAGCCGCGCGAGGCCCTCACCGACACGCGCTCGCGGCGCTGCTGGGTCATCGCGCGCCGGGCACCCGGCGTTTCCGAGGAAGCCGTGCAGGCCGAGCTCTCGGGCCTGACACCCGCACTCCGGGAGGCGGCCTCGGACGTCACCCCGAGGCACTCGCTGCGCGTCGAGCCGATGGGCGAGAACTGGCGGCGCGAGTTCCGCTCGGCCGGAGGAATCCTCGCGCTCGCCTCGGGCGCTCTCCTCCTCATCGCGATCGGCAATGCCGCGGCGCTCCTCCTCGTTCGGGCGCGGGAACGCGGCTACGACCTCGCCATTCGCGCGAGCCTCGGCGCGTCCCACCACCGGCTCGCCCTCGTGGTGATGACGGAGTCGATGCTGCTCGTGACCGCCGGGGGCGCTCTGGGCGTCGCGCTGTCGTATCCGCTCCTGCGCGGGTTCCTGGCCCTCGCGCCGCTGCCCCTTCCCAAGTACGTCGAGATCGCCCCCGCGATCGGTCCCCTTCTTCTCGCGGCCCTCGGCGTGCTCTTCGTTTCGGCGCTGGCCGGAGGCGTGCCCGCCTGGAGGGTGCTGCGCGTCGACCCGGCACAGGTGCTCAACCGCGGCGGACGCTCGCAGATCGCGAGCGCGACGAGCGGCGTTCGCCTCTTCCTGGCGGCCCAGCTCGCCGGGGCGCTCGTTCTCGCGAGCGCGGGCACGATCCTCGTGCGCTCCTACGACCTCCTGGGTAGCACGTCGTTGGGTTTCGACAGGCACGGCGTGCAGGCTCTTGCGGTCACATTCTCCGCGGCAGACTCGGGACCTTCGGGCGACACGTCGCAGAAGATGCGCGCGATCGTCGAACGCTTCCGCGCGCACCCCGACGTCGCCGCCGTCGGCGTCGTCGCCCCCACGATGCCGGCCTGGAACGCCTGGAAGCCCCACGCGCTGGGACTGCCGGGCCTGAACGAGGACGGCCTTCGCGTGGGTGCGCACGAGGTGGGCGACGGTCTCTTCGGCCTTCTCGACATCCGGATCGTGGCGGGACGCCTCCCCACGGCCGCCGACCTCGCGGGCGGGCGCGCGGCGGTGATCAGCCGCGCTCTCGCGGAACGGGCGGGAGGCGAGACCGCCGTTCTGGGCCGCACGATCTCGCTCGTCGACCGCCCGGGCGAGACGCCGCGCGTCTTCGACATCGTGGGCGTGGTGACGGACGTGGCGTGGGACGGTTTCGCCGAGCAGGACACCGGTCGCCGGCTCTCGCTCCGCCCCGGCGACGGCGCGAGCCACCTCGACGTCTACGTGCCGCTCGACCTCGCGCACGTCCGCGTCGTGTCGTTCGGGGTGAGAACGCGCACCGGAGAGCTCGGCGGCCTCCTCGACCGGCTCCGCAAAGACGTCGCCGCGGTCGCGCCCACGTCGGCCGTGCACTGGACGACGTCGCTCGCCGACTCCGTGGCCGACGAGTACCAGGGCAGCCGCTTCCACACGCTCCTCGTCACGAGCTTCGCCGCCGCCGCGCTGGCGCTCGCGGCGTCGGGCCTCTACGCGTTCGTCTCGGCGGCCGTGTTCGCGCGAGCTCGCGAGATCGCGCTCCGCCGGGCCATCGGCGCGCAGGCGCGGCACGTGCTGGCGCTCGTCTCGAGAGAGGCCCTCGGCGTCGTCGTTCCCGCGCTCTTCGTGGGGGCCCTGGGCGTCTTCGCGCTGCCGCCGCTCCTCTCGCGGTTCGTGTTCGGCGTTTCCCCGCTCGACCCGGCACTGCTCGCGGCAGCGGCGACGGTGTTCCTGGCGGTGGGCCTTCTCGCCGTCGCGTCTCCCGCGTGGCGGGCGCTCCGCGTCGACCCCGGAGGCGCGCTCAGGTCCGAGTAGCCTTCGATGCACCGCCGCACGTGCAGTCGAGACAGCCGTGCTCGGCGCACGTTCCGCAGGAACGCGCCACCTGCTTGCGCAGCGCGTCCCGCGCGCGGAAGACGCGCACGCCGGCGTTCGTCGCCGTGATGCCGGCCTCGACCGCGTAGTCCTTCACCGCGACCCCGTCCACCTCGATGCGCTGGAGCGCCTCGGCGTACTCGGGCTTGAGCGTCGCGGCCATCCGCGAAACGCAGGCGCAGATCTCCCCGTGGACGTCCTCGGGTTTCGTCTCCAGCTCCGCCGCGAAGGCTTCGAGCGCCCGGTTCGCCGTCCCCTGCCGGCGGTAGTGGTCGATCACCGCGTTCCTCAGCACCCGATAGAACCAGGCGATGGCGCTCTCCGTCTTCTCGAGCTGATCCACCTTGTCCAGGCCCTTGACGAACGCCTCCTGAAGGAGGTCCTCCGCCACGGCGCGGCTCCCCACCCGCCGCTCCAGAAAGCCCAGGAACTGCCGATGGTTCGCAAGGAGGAGGTCGAGCACCTCGCTCGGCGGGCGCGCGGGGTCCTCGGCGAGGGCGTCCATCCACTTATCGTACGCCGCCGCTCCGTAATGGAACGAACACCTCCGCGTCCTGGGAGGTGACGAGGAACCGCGCATGAACCGACACCGAATCCGGCCCCTTCTTCTCACTCTGGCCCTGCTGTCGCCCCCGGCCGCGGGCGAGACCCTCGACGTCGACTCGGCGGTGCGCCGGGCGCTCGCGGAGAACCCCACGCTCCGCGCCCGCCGGCAGGCTCTCGGAATCGCCGAGGGCCGCTCCCGCCAGGCGGGCCTCCTTCCGAACCCCGAGCTCGAGATCGAGAGGCCCGCCGAGAAGGGGCGCGACCTCGAGCTGCGCCTCGGCTTCGACGCCACCTCGCTCCTCCTGCGAAAGGGCCGCACGGAGGCCGCGGCCAAGGACCTCGCCGCCGCGAAGGCCGGTATCGACTCCGCCGCGATCGAGCTCGAGTTCGAGGTGCGCGAGGCGTTCCATACACTCGAGGACGCGGATCGCAGGCTGGCCCTCACGCGGGACGCGCTCGACGCGGCCGCGGCGGCGCGGGAGATGGCCGAGGCCCTGCTCGCGGCCGGCAACACCTCGGCCCTGCCCGCCAAGGCGGCCATCGCCGAGCACGAGAGCCTGCACCTCGCCGAGAGGGACGCGGAGGTCTCGCGGACGATGGCGCTCGAGCGCCTCACCCGGCTCACGGGCCTCGACGCACCGCTCGTCGAGGAGCTGGCCGAGGCGGGCGACCTGCCCGAAACACCGGAGATTCCGGCGTCCGCCGTGAGCCGTGCCGTGGCCGGCAGCTTCGCCGTGGCTTCCGCGCAGCGCTCGCTCGAAGCGGCCACTCTGCGGGCCCGGCTGACGCGCCGCGAGGGACGGCTTCCCGACACGTCGGTCTTCGTCGTCTCGTCGCGTTCGGGCGGGGAGCCCGAAGCTCACGGTTCGCCCTCGACCGGCGGCTCGGCGTGGACCTGGGGAGGCGGCGTCTCCGTGCGCATTCCCGTCTTCGACCGCAAGCAGGGCGACGTCGCGGGCCGCGAGGCCGAGGCGGTCTCCCTGAGGAGCGAGATCGACGCCCTGAGCCGCGCCGTCGCCTCCGAGACGCGAGAGGCCGAGCACCACACGGCCTCGGCGCACGCCCGCGCCAGGCACCTGCGCGACGTCGTGCTTCCCGCGCGCCGCGCCGTGCTCGAGGAGACCCTTCTCCACTACAACGCGATGCAGATCGGCCTCTTTCCGCTCGTCGCCGCCCGGCGCTCGGTGATCGACGCCGAGCTGCTGGAGTCTGCCGCGCTGCGGGACTACCGCATCGCCGCGGCCCGCCTCGCGGCTCTCGTGGCCGGCGGCCGGCCAGGCAGAGGTCCGGATACGACGGCAATGGCATCGCTTTCCGGCAACGACGCGAACGGCGCCAACGGAGGACACTGAACATGGATCGACGCAGCTTTCTCAACCTCGGCGGCCTCGCGACCGGCGCCGCCCTCCTCGGCGGCCGCGCGCTCGCGGCCAGCCCGTCCCGCAAGGCGCCGGTCGTGGCGCCCGGCGGCGTGGCCGTCGTGACCCCCAACGGCTCCTCGCTCCCGACGCGCCTCGTCCGCGGCGTGCGCGTGGGACACCTCGTGGCCGAGAGCGTGGAGCACGAGTTCGCGCCGGGGCTGTCGGCGGAGGCGTGGGGATACAACGGCGGCACTCCGGGTCCGACCATCGAGCTCGTCGAGGGCGAGCGCGTTCGGATCTACGTGACGAACCGGCTTCCCGAGCCCACCTCGGTCCACTGGCACGGGCTCGTGGTGCCGAACGGCATGGACGGCGTCTCGGGTCTCACCCAGAAGGCCATCCCCGTCGGAGAGACCTATCTGTACGAGTTCACGCCGCGCCGCGCGGGCACCTACATGTACCACCCGCACTACGACGAGATGACGCAGATCGCGCTGGGCATGGTGGGCTTCCTCATCGTTCACCCGCGGCGGCCCGAGGGCCAGCCCGTGGACCGCGACTTCGCGCTCATGACCCACGAGTGGAGCCTCCCCGTGGGTGCCCGCAGACCCGACCCGCTCGCGATGAGCGACTTCAACCTGCTCACGTTCAACAGCCGCGCCTTCCCGGGCACGGAGCCCCTCGTGGTGGGCGTCGGCGAGCGCGTGCGCATCCGCCTCGGCAACCTCGGCCCCATGGACCACCACCCCATCCACCTCCACGGCCTGTCCTTCCAGGTCACGGCCACCGACGGCGGCACCGTTCCCGAATCCGCGCGGTATCCCGAGACCACGGCGCTCGTGCCGGTGGGAGCCACCCGCGTCCTCGAGTTCGTGGCCGACGAGCCCGGAGACTGGCCGATGCACTGCCACATGACGCACCACGCGATGACGCAGATGGGGCACGGCACGCCGAACCTCATCGGCGCGGACACGAGCGCCGTGGACGCGCGCATGCGCCGCGTCGTGCCCGGCTACATGACCATGGGGACGACGGGCATGGGCGGCATGATGGAGATGCCCGTCCCTGCCAACAGCCTTCCCATGCGCGCGACGCCCGGACCGTTCGGACCGATCGAGATGGGCGGCATGTTCACCATCCTGAAAGTGCGCGAGAACCCGCTCGAGGACCCGGACGGCTGGTACCGCCATCCCGCCGGCACGGTGGCCTCGCTGGCCGATCCCGCGCGCATGAAGGCCGACGGCATCCAGGAGCCGGAGCTGTAATGGCGGCCCTCCCCTTGCGTCTCTTCTCGTGAGGGCGGGAAGAACCCAGGCCCCGAAGGAGACCAAGATGAACACTCACGAGCACACGAACGAACAGAGCGGAGGATGCTGCGGAAGCCGCAAGGCGACGACGGCCCCCTCGACCGACGCCAAGGGCGCCAAATTCACGTGCCCCATGCACCCCGAGGTGATCAGCGACGAACCGGGCCGCTGCCCCAAGTGCAAGATGTTCCTCGTCCCGGTGAAGTGAGCTCACCCCAGGCGCAGCCGCACCAGCAGATCGTGAAGAGCCGCCCTTCCGGAGGGAGCCTCCGGGAGGGCGGACTTCTCTGACGCGGCCTCGAGCCGCGAGATCAGCGTTTCGAAGACGCCCGCGTGGAAATCCAGCTCCGGCTCCTCGAGCGTCGACTGCTCGCCCAGGACCTTCTTCTGTACCAGCTCCGCGAGAAACGGCAGGCGGAACTCCTCGTTCAGCACGAGGAGGTTCGCCTCGACCTCGCCCGTCCGCATCAGATGGATCCCCGTGAGGAGCACGCGGTACACGTAGAGCAGAGGCTTGATGCGGCGCGGCCGCTCCTTCTCGAAGAGCTGCCACTGGTTCTGCGCGAAGCCCAGGTAGTGGTGACTGTGATGCCGGGTGACGCAGCTCTTCGAGATCTCCTTCAGCTCGAGGTGCTCCTCGGTACTGTGGAGGACGAGCGGCGAGAGGAGCTGCTCGAGGACGTACCCGTTCCTCCGGAGCATCAGATTGATGAACTTCTTGATGTCGTGGGTCACGAGATCCAGCTCGAGGTCCGCGCGCTTCTCCGAGATCTCGATCGTCTGCTGCCCTTCGTCGAG
>JAEUQS010000537.1 GCA_016789625.1 Acidobacteriota bacterium
AACATCGCGACTCCGGTCGACGCGGCCAACATCGCCCGCGTCGTGGCGCTCCGCGCGGGGGTTCCAAAGTAAAAGCCCGCGCACTCGGTTTAGCGCAACTGCGCCTCGGGCATCGAGAGCGTCGTCCAGGCCGCGCGCCTCATCCAGACGGGTGAAGCCGAGGTCGTCGTGGCGGGCGGCGTCGAGAACATGACGAAGATCCCGTTCCTCTACCGCGACAGCGTGAAGGACGTTCTCACCGCGGCGGGCATGGCCCGCACGACGGGCGACCGGCTCAAGGCCTTCTCGAAGATGCCCTGGGCCCAGCTCCTGAACCCCGTCATCGGGTTGAAGGAAGGCCTCGGCGACCCCGTCTGCGATCTGAACATGGGGGAGACCGCCGAGATCCTCGCGAAGGAAGGAAAGATCACGCGGGAGCAGCAGGACGCGTTCGCGCTGCGCTCTCACCAGCGGGCGACTGCCAGCCGGGCCAAGCTCGCTGAGGAGATCGTGGCGGTCCCAACGCCTCCGAAGTTCGACAAGGTGACGACGCAGGACAACGGCGTCCGCGAGAACCAGACGGCCGAAGCCCTCGCGAAGCTGAAGCCTTTCTTCGACCGGCGCTACGGCAGCGTCACGGCGGGCAACTCGTCACAGATCACCGACGGCGGCGCGGCCGTCGTCGTCGCCTCGGAAGACTTCGTGAAGGCCCACGGACTGCCGGTCCTCGGCCGCGTCGCGTCGTGGGGCTTCGCCGGGCTCGAGCCCGAGCGCATGGGGCTCGGCCCGTCGCGGTCCACGCCCGTCGCGCTGAAGAAGGCCGGCCTCTCCATGGACCAGATCGGCCTCGTCGAGATGAACGAGGCGTTCGCGGCGCAGGTCCTCGCGAACCTCCGCGCGTTCGAGCGGGATTCGGCGCTGGGCGAGATTTCCGAAGACATCCTGAACGTCAACGGCGGCGCCATCGCGCTCGGGCACCCCGTGGGCTGCTCGGGCACCCGGCTCATCCTCACGCTGCTCCTCGAGATGCGCCGCCGCAAGGTCGCGCACGGCCTCGCCACGCTGTGCATCGGCGGGGGCCAGGGCGCGTCGATCATCCTGGAGGCCCGCTGATGGGCAACAGCATGGAGATCAGCCAGGAGATCGACCTCGCGATCGACCTCCTCGCGCCCACGGGCTCCTTCAAGCTCGAGGTCGAGAAGGACGGGCTCGCGACTCTCACGTTCGACACGCCGGGCGAGAAGGTCAACAAGTACTCGACTCCGGTGATGAAGGAGCTCGAGAAGCTCGTCGACGACCTTTCGAAGCGGAACGACATCAAGGCGCTGATCCTGGTTTCGAAGAAGCCCGGCATCTTCATCGCCGGCGCCGACGTCAACGAGCTCGCGAGCGCGTCGAAAGACACCGACCCCGAGTTCCTCCTGCGTCCGCAGCGCGTCTTCACGCGGCTCGCGAACCTGCCGTTCATCACGGTGGCCGCCATCGACGGCGCCTGCCTGGGTGGCGGCTGCGAAACCGTGCTCGCGATGGACTACCGGCTCGCCTCCGACTCGAAGAAGGTGCAGATCGGGCTTCCCGAAGTGAAGCTCGGCATCCTGCCCGCCTGGGGCGGCTCGACCCGTCTGCCGCGGCTCGTGGGTCTCCCCACGGGCCTCGATCTCCTCCTCGCGGGCAAGGTCCTCGACGGCAAGCGCGCGCTCAAGGCCGGCCTCGTGGACGCGGTGATTCCGGCGCCGATCCTCTACGACCAGGCGAAGAAGCTCGCCCGCGAGAAGCTCGGAACGCCGAAGCGCGCCAATGCCGGAAAGGGCGGAGGTCCTGCCCGGTTCCGTAAGGCCAGGCTCGTCGAGGGGCTCCTCGAAGGTCCCCTCTCGTTCGTCGTCTTCGGCAAGGCGAAAAAGACGGTTCTGAAGGAAACGAAGGGCCGCTATCCCGCGCCGCTCGCGTGCCTCCAGGCCGTGAAGGAAGGCTGGGGCAAGCCCATCGAGTCCGGCTTCGCGGCCGAGGTGCGCAACGTCGCGCCGCTCGTGGGCACGCCCGAGATGAAGAACCTCCTCGGCCTCTTCTTCCGCATGGAGGACGTCAAGAAGGAGACCGGGGTTCCCGGGCATGTGAAGCCACGCGAGATCCACCGCATCGGCGTGCTGGGCGCCGGCGTCATGGGCGGCGGCATCGCGCAGCTCGCGGCCGACAAGGGCTTCCCCGTGCGCATGAAGGACCTCAAGGCCGAACCGCTCGCGGGCGGCTACGCGGCCGCCGCGAAGATCTGGCTCGAGAAGGTCAAGAAGCGCCGCATGACGAAGGCCGAGTTCGCCGGGAAGATGTCGCTTCTCTCGGGCGGCTTCGACTACTCGGGCTTCTCGTTCGCCGAGGTGACGATCGAGGCCGTCGTCGAGAAGCTGGCGGTCAAGCAGGCCGTGCTCAAGGAGTGGGAAGGGGTCGTCCCCGCGTCGGCGATCTTCGCGTCCAACACGTCGACGCTGCCGATCGGCGAGATCGCGGCCGGCGCCGCGCATCCCGAGCGCGTTGTGGGCATGCACTTCTTCAACCCCGTACACAAGATGCCGCTCGTCGAGGTGATCACGGGGCCGCACACGGCGCCCGACGTGACGGCGACGATCTTCGAGCTCGCCAAGAAGATGGGCAAGACGCCCGTCGTGGTGAAGGACGCTCCGGGCTTCCTCGTGAACCGCATCCTCGGCCCGTATCTCGCGGAAGCGGGACGCGTGCTCGCCGAGGGGAACGCGATGGAGGCGATCGACAAGGCGCTGCGCGACTTCGGCATGCCGGTGGGGCCCATCGAGCTCCTCGACGACGTAGGCATCGACGTCGCGACGAAGGGCGGCGAGACGCTCTCGGCCGCGTGGCCCGAGCGCATGCCGCTCGACGCCGCGTTCGCGAAGCTCGCGGCGTCGGGCCGGCTCGGCCGCAAGACGGGCAAGGGCTTCTACCTCTATCAGGGGGACAAGCGCACGGGACCGGACGCGAGCGTCTATTCCGAGCTCGGCATTCCGGCTCCGTCGGGCCTGAAGACCTCGGCCGCGGAGCTGGAGGCCCGGCTGCTCCTTCCGATGGTGAACGAGGCGGCGTTCTGCCTCGCCGACGGAATCGTCGCGTCGGCGGCGAAGCTGGACCTCGCCATGATCTTCGGCACGGGGTTCCCGCCGTTCCGCGGAGGGCTCACCGCCTACGCCGACACCCTGGGCATCGCCAACGTCGTTTCGGGTCTGACGCGCCTCGAGGCGCAGCACGGACCCCGCTTCCGTCCCGCCCCGCTCCTCGTCGAGATGGCGAATGCGGGGAAGACCTTCAACTGAGGACCGCGAAGGAGCATCCCATGGCATCGGACAACGCCGCCGGCACCACCACCGAAAGCGAATCGTTTCTCAAGGCCCTCTACATGGGCCACATCGAGGACGACCTGCTCTTTCCGTTCCCCGAGCCCGCCCCGGACGTGAAGGAAACGGTCGACGCGTTCGTCGACGCCTGCAAGGACTTCTACGCCGCCAACGTCGACAGCGTGAAGATCGACGCCGAGCACTTCTTCCCGCGGGACGTCGTCGCCGGCTTCGGCGCTCTGGGCGCGATGGGCATGACGATCCCCGAGGAGTACGGCGGCGCCGGCTTCGGGGCGACGGCCTACTGCCGCACGATGGAGCAGATCGGGCCGCTGGATTCCTCGGCCGCGATCGTCATCGGCGCGCACCAGTCGATCGGCCTCAAGCCGCTCCTCCTGTTCGGCACCGACGAGCAGAAGCGGAAATGGCTGCCCGACCTCGCGACCGGAAAGCTCGTCGCCGCGTTCTGTCTCACCGAGCCCGAGGCCGGCTCGGACGCGGGCTCCCTGAAGACCACGGCGATCTACGACTCTTCGACCGACGAGTACATCCTCAACGGCACCAAGCAGTGGATCTCGAACGGCGGCTTCGCCAAGTTCTTCAGTGTTTTCGCGCGCGTCCCGGGCGCCGAAGGCGAGAAGGACAAGCACAAGGAGATCATCTGCTTCGCCGTGCTCACCAACGAGGACGGCACGCTGCCGGGCCTCACGCGCGGAGTCGAGGAGAAGAAGCTCGGCCTCTGCGGCTCGTCGACGTGCCAGATCATCTTCGAGAACTGCCGGGTGCCCGCCGCGAACGTCCTGGGCGGCAAGGGCCACGGCTTCAAGGTCGCGGTCGAGACGCTGAACACGGGACGGACGTCCCTCGGAGCGGGCTCGGTGGGGGGCTCGAAGTGGATGCTGAAGCTCGCCATCGAGCACGCCACGCAGCGCCGGCAGTTCAAGACGCGCATCGCCGACTTCGAGATCATCCGCCACAAGATCACGAAGATGGCGGCCGAGACGTACGCGCTCGAGTCCATGGTGTATCTGACGGCCGGCCTCATCGACCGGGGCATCACCGACTATTCCATCGAGGGCGCCTGCTGCAAGGTGTTCGGCACCGAGATCCTCTGGCGGAACATCAACGAAGCGCTGCAGATCTCGGGCGGCAACGGGTTCATGAACGAGTACCCGTACGGCCGCGCGCTCCGCGACAGCCGCGTGAACATGATCTTCGAGGGCACCAACGAGATCCTGCGGCTCTTCGTGGTGCTCTCGGGCATGAAGGAAGTGGGCGACAACCTCAAGGAGGTGCAGTCGGCCCTCAAGAGCCCGCTGGCCGAGCGCGGCATCCTCACCGAATACGCCAAGAAGCGCATGAAGGGCGTCCTCACGAAGGACAAGCTTTCCAAGGTGCACCCCTCGCTCGCCCCCGAGGCCGACCAGGTCGCGCACTACGCCGGGGTCTTCGCGAACGCCGTCGACACGCTCCTTCGCAAGCACGGCAAGAAGGTGATCGACAAGGAGTACCAGCACGAGCGCCTGGCCGACGTCCTCATCGACCTCTACGCCCAGATCGCGACGCTGGCCCGCGTGACGCACGCGATCGGCAAGAAGGGCGAGGAGAAGGCCCTGGGCGAGATCGAGATCGCGCGCTGGTTCTGCCACGTCGCGCGGCGCCGCATCGTGGGAAACCTCAAGTCGCTCGAGCGGAACCGCGACGAGCTGACCACGAGGATCTCCGATCGTCTCTACGAGGCCGGCGGCTATCCCTACGATCTCTGGGCGTAGCGTGAAGAACGGGGGCGGGTTCGTCCGGACGATCGCCGTCCCCACACCTTTTCCGGTGGGCCCCACGAACTGTCACGTGCTGCTGCGCGACCCGCTCACGCTCGTGGACACCGGGCCGCTCACCGAGGACGCCTGGGACGCGCTGCGCGCCGGGCTTGCCGAGGTGGGCCGCAAGGTCGAGGACGTCGAGCGGATCCTCCTGACGCACGGCCATGCCGACCACTTCGGGCTGGCGCGCCGCGTCGCCGACGTGAGCGGAGCCCAGGTCTTCGGCGGGCGTTTCGATCATCGGCACTTCAGGATGGAGCGGCCCGCGCGCCTCATTCTCGAAAAGCTGTCGCGCGCGGGCTTCGGCCTCGTGGAGCGGCTGGCCGTGATGGCTTCCGTGGCCGCGGTGGACCGCTACGCGGACCCCCTCGAGGAGTGGGACGAGCTCTCGGGGGGCGAGGTACTTCCGGGCGACGGCTACAGAGTGCGGGTGCGCTCCTCGCCGGGGCACACGCCCGGAAGCCTGACGTTCGATGTCGAAGAAGGCGGACCGTACCTGTTCACCGGCGACACCGTGCTCCACCGCATCACCCCGAACGCCATCGTGGACGAAGACCCCGAGAAGCCCGGCGAGACGTTCCGGAGCCTCGGCCGCTACGTCGAGACGCTCGAGGTGCTCGAGCGCGAGAGCCGGGGAGCGCGGCTCCTCACCGG
>JAEUQS010000592.1 GCA_016789625.1 Acidobacteriota bacterium
GGACCTCGAAGAGCAGAGAAAGCGCGTCGCCGAGCAGAAGAAGAACCGCCGTGGAGCGAGGGACTGGTAGATGAGAGCAGCCGTCCTGTCCGTCCTTTTCCTGGCCGTGTCGGGGTCCTTCGTCGCGCAGGCGGCCGATGAGACCACCGTTCAGGTGCTCGTCGACCGGCACAGTCCGGCGGTCGACCAGTACGTGCGCCTCACCTACCGGTTCACGGGCGGCAACCTCTCGGGCATCCGGCCGCCCACCTCCCTGCCCCTCAAGAACCTCACGATCGCGAGAGGCCCCGACACGACGGCCGAGATGTCGTTCTTCAACGGCGACTTCCGGCGCTCCTTCTCGTTCGTCTTCACGCTCCGGCCGACGGCGCAGGGGCAGGCCGAGGTGGGCGAGACCGTGTGGACCGCGGGCGACCAGCTCGTGAAGGCGGCAGCGTACGTCCTCGACGTCGGCCCTCCGCTGGGCCGGCCCGGCCCCGGCATCAGGACCGAAGAGGACGATGCCGCCAACGCGTCGCCCTGGCCCTTCGGCCGGCCGGGCGGCGCGCAGCAGGCCCAGACCCGCCGCAGCTCGGCGATCCTCGAGTACGTCGTCACGGCCGACAAGACGACGGCCTACGTGGGCGAGGAGATCACGCTCCACTACGAGCTCGTCACCCAGATCTCGATCGCCGGGCTCGAGATGGTCGAGGCGCCCAAGTTCCCGGGGCTCTGGGCCGAGGACCTCGAGCGGCCCGAGCGTCCGCCGGGCCGGCCCGACAACGTGAACGGTCAGCCCGTCCAGCGGTTCACGCTGATGCGCAAGGCCATCTCCGGCCTCACGCCCGGCACCGTGACCATCCCGCCGGCGAAGGTGAAGCTCCAGGTCCGCTCCGGGGATCCGTTCTTCGACCCGTTCTGGAACACCACGCAGGTCGTTCCTCGTGAGACGAAGCCCCTGAACCTCACGATCCTCGCGAGTCCCGGCCGACCCGACTTCAAGGGGGCGGTGGGCCGCTTCGATCTCACCGCGCGCGTCGACCGCACGTCCGTCGAGGCCGGCCAGGCCGTGACGCTGAAGGTGAAGCTCGCGGGCACGGGCAACCTGCGGGGCGTGGTCGAGCCGCCGAAGCTCGAGGTCCCGGGCGCGCGGCTCTACCCTCCCACGACCAAGACCGATGCGAGCAAGACCGGAGGCCGTGCCGGAGTCTCCACCGAATGGGAGTACGTCGTCGTGCCGCAGACAGGGGGAGCGCTGACGATCCCTCCCGTCGCGCTCGAGGTCTTCGATCCCGTAGAGAAGAAGGTCGTGAAGAAGTCGACCCAGCCGGTGACCCTCGCCGTCACCGGCAGCGTCGCCCCGGAGCCGCCGATCGCGGCAGGCACCGAGCCCGCAACCGGTGGCGCTCCGGCAACGGCGGCGTCGTCGGATCCGGGCTCGGCCGAGATGGAGCCCGCCACCCCGAGGCCCTCCGCGGCGAGCGCGCCGGCCGCGGCGATCCCGGTTCCGGCCACGACCGGCGTGGACCTCGCGAGGGGGACGGTCACGCTCCCCCTCTGGGCCCTCGTCGCCATTCCGGCCGCGCTCGTCGTCCTGGGCGGGCTGGGTGCGCTGCTGTTCCGGCGACGGCAGCAGGCCCTCGGCCTCGCGGCCCGGTTGACCGGTGAGCCCGGGGAAACGAAGGAGCGCGTGGCCGCGAAGGTGGAGCGCACGGTGAGGCACGAGCTGGCCCGGCGCTACGGCGTCCCCGAAGAAGCCGCGGCACCCGCGCTCTGCGACGCGCTCATCCAGGCCAGCGCGCCGGAGGGTCTCGTGGTGGAGACGCGGACGCTTCTGGCCGAGCTCGACTTCCTGCGCTTCGCGCCCCAGCTCGGCGACTACGAGCACAAGATCGCCGACGTGAAGAGCCGCGCCCAGCGAATCCTGAAATAGCCCTGCGGCTTCGCCTCAAACGCAAAAAGGAGGCTCTTTCGAGCCTCCTTTTCATTGTTCTGGAGCGAGCTCCAGAGCTCTTACCAACTGGCTTTGGTGATGCCGGGGATGTATCCCGCGAGCGCGAGGTCGCGGAACGCGTTGCGGCAGAGGCCGAACTTCCGGAGGTAACCGCGGGAACGTCCCGTGCGCATGCAGCGATTGCGAAGGCGCGTGGAGTTCGAGTTGCGCGGGAGAGCCTGCAGCTCCCGGCCGGCCTGAGCGCGATCGTCGTCGGCGAGCTCCGGGTTGATGATCTTCTTCTTGAGCTCCGCACGCTGCTTCGCGTGCTTTTCGACAAGCGCGCGGCGCTTGTGTTCCTTGACGACCATCGCGATACGAGCCATCGGTCCTCTTGTCCTCTTGCTTGGAATTCTCGGGAGAATTTTCGTTGAGTTCGGTGCTTGTTGAACGCTGCCCGGCCGAGGGGCGAAGCCACCTTCAGCCGAGCCCTGTACGCTAGCACAAAGGCCCAGCCATGTCACG
>JAEUQS010000599.1 GCA_016789625.1 Acidobacteriota bacterium
ATCGGCCTGGAGCTCCTTGAAGTACAGGCGGTTCCTGCGGTCCGTGCCCTTGGCGACGTTCACCACCAGGTACTTGCCGTCGTCGGTCACGCCCGCGCCGAAGCCGTACTCGGGCTGGTCGGGCCGCGCGTACACGAGGACGTCGGCCTCCTGCTTCGTGCCGATGCGGTGGTAGTAGACCTTCTGGTTCTTGTTGACGGCCTCGAGCTCCTTGCCGGCGCCCGGAGCGTCGTAGCGCGAGTAGAAGAAGCCCTTGCCGTCGTTGGTCCAGGAGGCGCCCGAGAACTTCACCCATTTGAGGTGGTCCTCGGTGTCCTTCGCGGTCGCGACGTCCCGCACCTTCCACTCGTTCCAGTCGGACCCGGAAGCCGCGAGGCCATACGCCAGGTACTTGCCGTCCATGGAGACGGAGACGCCCGCGAGCGCCACCGTGCCGTCCTTGGTGAGAGTGTTCGGGTCGAGCAGCACGCGCGGCGTGGCCGTGGGGCCGTCCTGCACGTAGAGCACGGCCTGGTTCTGGAGGCCGTCGTTCTTCGAGAAGAACGTCCGCCCGCCCTCGTTGTAGGGAGGCGAGTAGCGCTCGTAGTTCCAGAGCTTCGTGAGGCGCTTGCGAATCGCGTCGCGCTCGGGGATCTGCGAGAGGAAGCCCTCGGTGAGCTTGTTCTGCTCCTCGATCCACTTGCGCGACTCGGGGGAGTCGGGGTTCTCGAGCGGCCGGTACGGATCGGCAACCTTGGTGCCGTGGTACGTGTCGACCTGCTTGGACGTGGGGGCCTTCGGGTACTTCGTGGCCGTCTTCGCCTCGGCGGTCGCCGAGAGGACGAGAGCGAACGCGATGGCGGTCACGAGAGGCTGGGCGAGGTTCATGGGGTACTCCGTCATGTTTGAGATCGTAGCAACGAGCTACCGCCGCTACGCATCCTCTACCAACCGGGTTTCCGCCGCCGGGACGAAGTTCGTCTTTCCGGGGACGGCGGGAGGTGCGAAGCCCCGCAGGGGCGGTTAGCATCCGCGCCCGCATGAAGAAACCCCTTCCCGTCGTCGTCCACAAGTTCGGAGGCACCTCGCTGGGCGACGCCGAGCGCATCCTCCGGGCCGCCTCGCTCCTCGCGGACGCCGCGAAGAAGTCCACCGTCGTGGCCGTCGCCTCCGCCATGGGCGGCGTGACCGACCAGCTCCTCGCCGCCGCGCACCAGGCCGAGCGCGGACGCATCACCGCCGCGCGGAAGGTCGTCGCCACGATCCGCGAGCGCCACCAGCGGGCCGCTCAGGAGATGAGCCAGACGCTTCACGTGGCCGTCGGGTTCGACGCCGCCCCGCTCGAGGAGCTCGAGACGGCGCTCTCCGGCGTCGCCCTCCTCCGCGAGCGCACGGCCCGCGTCACCGATCTCATCGCCTCGTTCGGCGAGCGCCTCTCGGCTCCCCTGCTCGCGGCCGCCCTCGCGGCCAAGGGCGTTCCGGCACGGGCCGTCGACGCCCGCACGCTGCTCGTCACGAACGACGCGCACGGCGCCGCGCAGTGCGACCGCAAGAAGAGCGATCCCAAGGTGCGCCGCGTGCTCGCGCCGCTCTTCGAGAAGGGCCTCGTGCCCGTGGTCACCGGTTTCATCGCCCGCTCGCCCCGAGGCGAGACGACGACGCTCGGCCGCTCCGGCTCGGACACCACCGCCGCGCTCCTGGGCGCCGCGCTCGCGGCGAAAGAGGTGGTGATCTGGACCGACGTGGACGGCGTCCTCTCGGCCGATCCGCGCATCGTGCCGAACGCCCACCTCCTGCCGCGGCTCTCGTACCGCGAGGCCGCGGAGATGACCTACTTCGGGGCCAAGGTGCTCCACTTTCCCGCGGTGCTCCCCGCCATCGCCGAGTCGATCCCGCTCGTCATCCGCAACTCCTGGAAGCCCGAGGGCACGGGCACCGTCATCGCGTCGAAGGCGGCGCCGGGCTCGGGCATTCGCGCCGTCACGGCGATTTCCGGGATGTGCCTCCTCTCGCTGGACGGACGCGGCATGACCGGCGTCGCCGGCATCGCGGCCCGCGTGTTCGGCACCACGGCGCGGCTGGGCGTCTCGGTGGTCATGTTCTCGCAGGCCTCCTCGGAGCAGAACATCGCGCTCGTCCTCCCCGATGCCGACCGCGCGCGCACCGTCGCCGCCCTGGAGCAGGAGTTCCGCTACGAGCGCCTCACCGGCGCGATCGACTCCGTGCGCGCGAGCGGGCCGATCGCCGTCGTGGCCGCCGTGGGCGACGGCATGCGCGGCACGCCCGGCATCGCGGCCCGGGTGTTCGATGCCGTGGCGAAGGCCAAGGTGAACGTCGAGGCCATCGCGCAGGGCTCCTCGGAGTGCAACATCTCGTTCGCCGTCGAGGAGCACGACCGCGTGGCCGCGGTGCGCGCGCTCCATGCCGTCGTGGCGGGCGCGGCGGCGGCCACTTGAAGAAGGCCGCGAAGCTCGACGAGGCGCGCGCGTTCGGGCCCGCCTCGGTCGCCAACCTCGGCCCCGGCTACGACTGCCTCGGCGCCGCTTTGGACGGTCCGGGAGACGTCGTCGTCGCGAGGGTCTCGAGAACGAAGGGCATCACGCTCGAGAAGGTCTCCGGCGATCGCGGCCGGCTCCCCAAGGACCCCGCCCGCAACACGGCCGCGGTCGCGGCGGCCTGCGTCCTCGAGGACGCGCGCAGGGCCGGGCTGCGCGGCCTGCCGCCCGGCCTCACCCTCGAGCTGAGGAAGGGCCTGCCGCTCGCGAGCGGGCTCGGCTCCTCGGCGGCCTCGGCCGTCGCGGGGGCGTACGCGGCCGCCCTCGTGCTGGGCATCTCCGACAAGCGAAAGCTCCTGCGCGCCGTGCTCGTGGGCGAGCACGCGGCCGACGGCTCCTGGCACGGCGACAACGCGTTCCCCTCGCTCCTCGGCGGGCTCCTCCTCGTGCCCTCCTCGAACCCGCTGCGGCTCTCGCCGCGGCCCGTGCCCCTCCCCGTTCCCGAGAACCTCCGGCTGGTGCTCGTGCACCCCGAGCTGGAGCTGCCCACGGCCGAGTCCCGCGCGGTTCTGCCCAAGGAGATCCCGATGGGCGTCCACGTGGCGCAGAGCGCGGCGCTCGCGCGCCTCGTGGCCGCGCTCTTCCGCGGCGACGTCCGCGAGCTGGGCCGGGCGGTCTCGTCCGACGACCTCGTGGAGCCCAGGCGGGCCCCGCTCGTCCGCGGCTACGCGAGCGCGACCCGCGCGCTCCGCAAGGCCGGAGCGCTCGGCGTCGCGCTGGCCGGAGCCGGCCCGTCGCTCGTCGCCATCGCCGAGAGCGACGCCGGCGCTGCCGGAATGTGTGCAGCCGGCATCGAAGGCTTCAAAGCGTCCTCCGTCGAAGCGACCTCGAGAGTCCATCGCGTCGACACTCTCGGCGCTCGCTCAATCGATCGCTAAACTCCCGGCCAGATGCGTGTCGACGGCCCCCACCCGGCGGATGCCCACGCGCATGAGCTCTCCCGCATGGAGCGGCGGCTCGCCAAGCAGAAGCTGATCCTCGAAGCCATCGCGGGACGAGAGCCGTTCAACGACGTCCTCGACCTCATCGTCGCGCTCCTCGAGGAGGAGGCCGGCCCCTCGGTGCTCGGCTCGATCCTCCTCTTCGACGACGCCGCCAACGTGCTGCGCCCCGGAGCGGCCCCCAGCCTGCCGGAGGATCTGGTGTCCGCGCTCGCGGAGGTGCCCGTGGCCGAGGGCGTCGGGGCCTGCGGCACGGCGGCTTTTCGCCGGGAGCCCGTGTTCACGACCGACGTCTCGACCGACCCGCTCTGGGACGAGTACCGTCACCTCCTCGCCCCGCACGGCCTCCTCGCCGTGTGGTCGACGCCCATCCTCGCGAGCGACCGGACGCTCCTCGGCACGTTCGCGCTCTACTCCAAGGAGACCGGGGAGCCGTCGCCTTCGCTGCTCACGCTGCTCGACCTCTCGAACTCCCTGGCCGCGCTCACGATCCAGCAGCGAAACCAGACGCTCCTTCTGAAGATGGAGCGCGACTTCACCTCGGCCGTCATCCAGGGAGCCGGCGGGCTCGTGTTCGTGCTCGACCGGCGGGGCGAGTTCGTGCGCTTCAACCGCGCGTGCCAGCAGACCACGGGCTTCACGCAGGACGCCGTGAGAGGCCGCGCGCTCTGGAGCCTCGTCCACGACGAGGAGGATGCCCGGGCCCTGCAGTCGCTCTTCGAGTCGATCGACACGGCCCGCTTCCCCATCCAGCACGAAACGAAGTTCCTCTCGCACCACGGCGGCCCGCGCATCGTTCAGTGGTCGAGCGCGTCGCTGCCCGACGCCCAGGACGCCGTGCGGTTCGTGGTGGGCACCGGCATCGACGTGACCGAGCGAAGGCAGGCGGATGTTGCGCTGCGAGAGAGCGAGGAGCGCTACCGGGAGCTCTTCGAGAGCAACCTCGCGGGCG
>JAEUQS010000615.1 GCA_016789625.1 Acidobacteriota bacterium
AGCGTAGAACTGGTCGGCCTCGGACTTTCTCTTGCGCAGCGCCTCCTCGAACGAATCGTCGAATGGCGCGGGACCCTCGGCCGAGGGCGGCGTGAGGCGCAGCCTCACGGTGCGGGAACCATGCGCGGGCACCTCGAGGCGATAGAGGGCCGCGGCCTTCGTTCCGAAGCCGGCGGCGTTGACGGCGTCCTCGCGGCCGTGCACGAGGTACTCGTGGAAGGCGTCCTTCACGTGCGGGCTCTCGTTCTCCACGTTCCAGAGCCGCTTGCGGTTGGTCTCGTTCTCGGTGAACAGGAAGTCTTCCGCGCCCTCGGCGTGGAGGTGGCGCTCGCCGTAGTAGCGATGGGACACGTGGATCGCCGGGCCGTGCCGCGAGTCTTCGAGGCGCTTCACGCGGGGCTTGCGCGAATCGCTGCCCCACGACCAGGTATTGCGGAACCAGAGCGTGGGAAGGAGGTCCAGGGGCGCGGCCTCGGGGCCGCGGTTCCACACGGTGACCTGCACGAGGAGGTCTTCCGGCGAGGCCTTGGCGTACTCGACGTCGACGTCGAAGTACCGGTCGTCATCGAAGATGCCGGTGTCGAGGAGCTCCAGCTCCGGGGCCTTGCGATCGCGATGGCGGTTGCCGTGCACGAGCTCGGCGTACGGATAGGCCCGCTGCGGATACTTGTAGAGCGCACGCATGTAGGAATGCGTGGGCGTGGAGTCGAGGTAGTAGTAGAGCTCCTTGACGTCCTCGCCGTGGTTCCCTTCGGGCCCGGCCAGCCCGAAAAGCCGCTCCTTGAGGATGGGGTCCCTGCGGTTCCAGAGCGCGAGAGCGAAGCAGATGTACTGCTGGCGGTCGCAGAACCCCATGAGCCCGTCCTCGTTCCAGCGGTACACGCGGGAGCGGGCGTGGTCGTGCGGGAAGTAGTCCCAGGCCGCGCCGTCCCTGCTGTAGTCCTCGCGAACGGTGCCCCAGGCGCGCTCGGCGAGGTAGGGGCCCCAGCGTTTCCAGTTCTTGAGGCGGAGGCGGTCCTCGGTGAGCCGGTGGGATTCCGGGTCGTCGTGCGGGCGCGCCGTCGTTTCCATATGGGCCGACATCGTACGCGCCGGGAGGGCTCTCCCGGCGCGTCGAAAGATCCGCCCTAGAAGATCACCTTGGCCGCGAGCTGGACGATGCGCGGGCCCGAGGACACGGTGGCCGAGCCGAAGCTCGACTGCTTGACGAGCGTCGGCGTCGTGCCGACGTTCTGGTACGTGTAATAGACGGTGCGGACGCCGCTCACGGTCGCGCGGTTGAGGAGGTTGAAGGCCTCTCCGATGAGCTGAAGGCGCACGGCGCCGAAGTCGAACGTCTTCGTGATGCGCGGGTCCAGCGACATCTGCGCCGGGAGACGGAACGTGTTGCGGCCGAAGCCGGGAGCGCGGTCGTTGTTGCGGTTGCCGTCGTTGTTGAGGTCCGGGGAAAGCGCGCCCGCCGCCGCGACCGTGGCCGTGTAGGGCTGCCCGGTCGCGTAGCTGAAGATGCCGGCGAGCGACCAGCCCGAGAGCAGGTACTTCGAGGCGAAGTCCGAGCCCTTGAAGTAGTCGAGGTCCCACACGCCGGAGAGCACGACGCGGTGGGTCACGTCGTTGTCGCCCACGGCGCGGTCGCCGTCGATGTTCAGAGGATCCTGGATGTACTTCGTGTCGTCGCTGCCGCCGGGGACGACGGCGGTGGCGTCCGGCTTGGTGTCGATGACCTTGCTGTACGTGTACGACAGGCTGCCCTGCCAGTGGCTGCCGTAGCGCTTCTTCAGCTCCAGCGAGGCGCCGTTGTACTCGCTCTCGGCCGAGCTCTGGAACGCGATGGTGCGCGCGAAGTTCGTGTACGGGCGGGTCGCGTCGTAGCGCCGCACGCTGAACGACTGCCCCTGGTCGTTCACCAGGGTCTGCGTGGTGAAGGAGCCCACGTTGGTGTCGATGGAGCGGGAGAGGTTGTCGGCCTTCACGTGAAGGGCCGAGATCGAGACCGCGAGCTGGTCGGTCAGACCCTGCTCGAAGCCGAGGCTGGCCTGCTGCACGCGCGGGCTCTCGAAGTCGCGGTCGAAGTAGAAGATGGTGGGCTTCGGAGGAGCGGCCGTGGGCGGCGCGCAGCTGGCTCCGAAGTTCGCGGGGTAGACGAGGCAGGGCGGCAGCTGGGCCTGTGTGTACGTGATCGTCTGGACGTTGATGCCGTTGTTGCTGTGCGCCGTGCCGATCATGATCGCCGGCACGCGGCCGTAGAAGAGGCCGTAGCCCCCGCGGATCACGGTGCGGCCGCTGTCGGCGGGCGAGAACGCGAAGCCCAGCCGGGCCGCCCAGTTGTTCTTGTCCTCGTGGATCGTCCTCGTGTCGATGCCGGCGGCGAGGGCCTGCGCGTCGGGGTTCTGGACGCTGGGCTGCGCGATGCTCGTGCGGTCGTAGCGGAGCCCGGCGTTGATCGTGAATTTCGACGAGAGCCGGAATTCGTCCTGGACGAAGAACGCGAGCTCCTTGAGGTCCGGGTTCGTCGTCGCGCCCGTCGTGCCCGCGCCCGCGAACGCCTGGACGTAGGAATCGGGCCGGCCGGAGTTGAAGCCGGCGAGGGAGTTGAACGTGTAGGAGCCCGAGAAGTTGCCGGGGAAGAAGTTGAGGATGTCGTCCTGGTTGTAGTCGAAGCCGGCCTTGAGCGTGTGCCGGTCGAGCAGCAGCGTGAGCGTGTCGGCCACCTGGAAGCGGTCGATCGTGGTCTCGCGCGGGCTGAAGAAGTTGCGGCCGATGGTGAGGATCGTCGTGCCGCCCTGGCGGATCACGGCCTCGGGGTTCGCGCTGTTGGCCTGGCCCGGCTCCTTGTCCTTGGCGTACTGGCCGCGCAGCTCGTTGTAGAGCACGGGGCTGAAGCTCGAGGAGATGCTCGCCGAGAGCGTGTCGGTCGCGACGTTGGAGTTGCCCGTGTGCTCCTGCGCGTTGGTGATGCCGCCGTTCTCGAAGTTCTGGCCCGTGAACGACTGACGGTTGTAGCGCATCGAGACGCGCGTCTTGCCGAGCTCGGCGTCGACCTTGAGGAGGAAGACGTCCTGGTCCTGCGCGCGCTCCCACGAATCGGCCTTCGTCCGGAGTGTCGCGAGGCCGGCCTGGCTGGCCGCGTCGGTGGGGTAGCCGCCCTGCGGCACGCCCAGGACGACGAGGTTGGGAATGGTGTTGCGCTGGCCGTCGTAGTTCGCGAAGAAGAACAGCCGGTCCTGGAGGATCGGCCCGCCGAGGCTCGCCCCGAACTGGTCGAAGTGGTACGGGCTCTTCACGCGGCCGTTGATGACGTTGATGTAGTCGTTGGCGTTGAGGCTCTTGTCCCGGTAGAAGTAGAAGCCCGAGCCGTGGAAGTCGTTCGTGCCCGACTTCGTGACCACGTTGATCACGGCCCCGCCGGCTCGGCCGTACTCGGCCGAGTAGGCGTTCGAGTTCACCTGGAACTCGGCCACGGCGTCCTGGCTGAACTGGTACGGCGCACGGCCCGAGCCCGTGCGTCCGAGGGCCTGGCCGAAGAACGTGTTGTTGTTGTCGGCTCCGTCCACGACGAGGCTGTTGAGCGTGCCGCGCTGGCCGGCGAACGAGATGTCGCCGAGCCTCACGTCTTTCACGACGCCCGGGGTCGTGAGGACGAAGTCGATGAAGTTGCGGCCGTTCGTGGGCAGGTTCGTGATGAGCTTCTCGTTCACGACGCTCGAGACCTGGCTGCGCGTCGTCTCGATGAGGGGTGCCTCCATGGAGACGACGACGTCGGCGGTGACGCCCGCGAGCTTCATGGTGAGGCGCAGCGTCACGTCGCCGCCGATGTCGACCTTGACGTTCGGTGTCCGGGCCGTGGCGAAGCCGGAGAGGCCGGCGCTCACGTCGTAGGTCCCCACGGGGAGGAGCGCGAACGTGAACCCGCCCGACCCGCCCGACACGACGGTCCGGCTGGCTCCCGTCCCGACGTTCTTCGCCGTCACGGTAGCGCCGGGCAGCACGCCCCCGCTCTCGTCGACGACGGTTCCCGACACGGTTCCCGTGGAGCTCTGCGCGAGCGCGGGCCCTTCGAGGAGAGCCATGCTCGTGGCCAGGACGAAGCCCAGCCGGACGGATTTCCACCTCGATGAAAGTGAAGACATCGTTCCTCCCCCTTTTGCGGCGGATCTTATCCACGGGCCGCTGAAATAGAAGGAGTACGTGTGTGGGGAGACCGGTGGTTCAGTGCTCCGGAGGATTCTCAGACGCGCCGGAAGCGGCCCTGCCCGAACGGATCGGCCATTGCCGGTACGGGCCCGCGGGAGGATGCCATCGCCTCCAGCCGCTCGATGCGCGCCGCGGTGGACGGATGCGTCGAGAAGAGGCTCGCGAGACCGCCGCCCGAGAACGGGTTGACGATGAAGAGGTGGGCGGTCGCCGGCGAGCCGTGATGCATGGGAACCTCGCGCTTCCAGCCCTCCAGCTTGCGGAGCGCGCTCGCGAGCGCGAGGGGGTTGCCGCTCACGGCCGCTCCGGCCTCGTCGGCCAGGAACTCGC
>JAEUQS010000643.1 GCA_016789625.1 Acidobacteriota bacterium
ACCACGCCGAGGTACACGCGCGCCAACAGGATGTCGGCGTACGCCCGCCGCACGGCAGCCTCGACCCCGAGCCGCGCGCGCGCCGTGCGGGTCTCGACCTCGCCTGCCTCGGTCGCCGCGATTCGGCCCGCGAGCGCCTGCTTCCCGGGAAACGGAAGCGCCTGCTGGGCCATGAACTGAAGGCGCGTCATGTCCTGTCTTCCGAGCGATGGCTGGGCGCCGTCGTTCTCGTAGCCCAGCGAGAGCATCGGGTCCGGCAGCGCCGAAGCCGGACGGACACGCTGCCGTGCGGCTTCGGCGATCGCCCGGGCCTCGGCGATCTCTGCGTTGCGCTCGACCGCCTCGGCGATCAGCCGGCCGAGCTCCGCTCCATTGCGACTGTCAGCGACTGGCTGCGCCGCCCCTGGAGCGTTGAGAAGGATGAGGAGAGCGCACCAGGGAATCACCCTCGAAACGGGAATCAAAAGACCTCTTGTCGGAGCGTGTGACGCAATTGAGGGGCCCGTGGATGGCACTGCGAAGCTCTTGCACACACGAGCAAGGATGCATCGTGATCATTAGGAGCGGATTAGACCCGCCTGAAGCACCTGCATCAGCGGCGCAGGCGGCTTCTCTAACGAGCCTCTAATGCTCGCGGCCTACCTTGTGTCCCGTGAACTTCGAAACATGAGAACGAGCGCCCTGTTCGCCCCGCTCTTCCGTCCGCTCTTCGCGGACGCGCCTCCAGCCGAGGCGGCGCCTCCGCCCTCGCGGACCTTGCACGACGTCGAGGGCGAGCTGGAGGCGATCGCCCGGGAGGTCGAAGCCCGGCGGCTCGAGGCCGAGGCCGAGGCAGCCGAGGAGAGCGCAGTGAACGGGAGCGGCGGTGAAGGGCTCTCCGAGGTCGCTCGAACCCTCGCTCGCCAGAAGATCTGGGTGCTCGAGCGAGATGCGCTCCGCGCTCGTCTGGAAGACGAGATCGCCAGCCTCCATTCCAGCCTCGGGACCGGCATCACCCGGGAGGCGCTCCCCCGCCTTGGCCTCCTGCTCGCGGCCCACGACCCAGATGCCTTTGCGAAGCCGGGGATGACGATCGAGGAGCAGATCGAGGGCTCCGTTCTGAGGCTCCTCTCGTGCCGGGCAGGCGAGCGCGCCTGGGAGCGCGCGAACGAGCTGATGTCGCGGGCCGGGTTGTCGTGGCCCGTTCCTGACGGACTCGCCCCGAATCGGTCCGACGACGAGCTACGCGCCGTGATGCTGAAGCACCGAGAGCTCCTCCGGGAAGATTTCCTCAGCGCCGGAGCGCACAGCCTCTCTGGCCTGGTGTGCGGCGAGGTGCCGGCCTGGAAGTATCGTTACCCGGTTCCAGGGTCCTATCTCTGGCAACAGACGGCGCTCCGAGGCATCGCAGCAGGGCTCCGCGGCCAGCTCTTCGCCGCCGCCCTCGAGCTATGGATGTGGCGTCCGCCCGATCTCGAGTCGCGCCTCGTCGCCACGCTCGAAGCGGAGCTTCAGACGGCTCGCCGCCGCCTCGAGGCCGAGGGTGGCCGAATGCGAGCAGATGGTGATGTGGTAGCCCGGATCGCGGAGGTCTGTACGACCATCGCTCCCGGCATCGTCTGGGGGTACGTCGAGCCCGGCCTTTCTTGGGACGGACCTGGCCCGACAGTGCTCTCGCTCGCCTCAGGGCTGAGCTTCGTCGACCCGGTCTGCGGCATGGCGTTGAGCGCCGCGATGGTGCGCTGCCGCCACGAGCACGAGGGTGCCACTTTCTACTTTTGCGCCAGAGCGTGCGCCGACAGGTTCCGGAGCGGCCCCGCCCGCTACCTCAGAGCATGAGCCCCGGGACCCTTCCACCCGAGGCCGGTCCTCGTCAGAATGGGCCGTATGCCGGCCGGGAGGGATGTGCCATGAGGATCCTCGTGGTCGAAGACGACCGCAAGCTGGTCGAGGTCCTTCGGCAGGGTCTCAAAGAGAACGGGTTCGCGGTCGATACCGCGGCCGACGGCAACCAGGGCCTCGAGCTCGCTCTCGCCACTGGCTACGACGCGATCATTCTCGACCTCATGCTGCCCGGGATCAGCGGTGCCGACTTGCTGAAAGAGCTGCGGGCGCGACACGGGGTGGCCCCCGTCCTCATCCTCAGCGCCCGATCCGCGGTGGAGGACCGGATCCGAGGTCTCGACCTCGGCGCGGATGACTACCTCGCCAAGCCGTTCAGCTTCCAGGAGCTCCTGGCCCGGCTCCGCGCGATCACACGGCGGCCGGCCGTTGAGCCGAAGAACACGCTCACCGCCGCGGACCTCGAGCTCGACGTCGCGCGTCGCGAGGTGCGACGGGCGGGCCGGCCCATCGAGCTCACCGCGAAGGAGTTCTCGCTCCTCGAGCTCCTTCTCAGAAAGAAGGGAGTCGTCGTGACGCGCGGCATGATCCTGGACCGGGTGTGGGATCTCGACTACGACGGCGGCTCGAACCTCGTGGAGGTTTACATCAACTATCTCCGGCGCAAAGTGGATCAGGACTTCGAGCCCAAGCTCATTCAGACCGTCCGCGGATCCGGCTACGTGCTTCGGGAGCCGGCGTGAGCCTGCGGCCGGAGTCGCTGCGCACCAGGCTCACACTCTGGTATTCGGGCGCCCTCACGCTCATCCTTCTGGCTTTCGGGCTCAGCCTCTACGTCATCGTGCGCGTCCAGCTGCTCAGGCATCACGACACGGAGCTCACGGGTACCGCTCGGGATGTCGAGCGTGTCCTCTCTCAGCGCGCGGACTGCGAGCACCTGAGCCCCGAGCAGGTGAAGGAGCTCAACGGATATTCCAAGCTCGTCCTCTTTCATTCGGTCGACGGAGGCACCCGCAGCTTCTACCGCTCGCCCGACCTCGAGTTCCCTTCGTTCCGAGAGCTGACCGCGACGCCCGGCTTCCTCAACGAGAGGGCCACCTTCAAGACCTACGAGGAGGGCCACGGCTATCTCCGGGTCTATACGAGACCCTACCGCTCCCACGCCGGCCGGCAGGGCTTGATCCGTGTGCTGGAGCGAATCGGCGACGTCGACCTCACGCTCGCGAACCTGCGGCTGGCTCTTTTCGTGCTGGCGCCCCTCGCGGTGGCCGCGTCCTCGCTCGGCGGCTATTGGCTCGCGGGGCGGGCGCTCGCTCCGGTGGACGAGATCACGAGCCTCGCCCGCGAGATCGAAGCGAGCCAGCTCAGCCGGAGGCTCCCGATCCCGCCGGTTCATGACGAGATCGGGCGACTGGTCGAGACGTTCAATCAGATGATCGCGCGGCTCGAAGCCTCTTTCGAAGGCATGAAACGCTTCACAGCCGACGCATCGCACGAGCTCCGCAGCCCGCTCGCCAACCTGAAGGGGACCGTGGAGGTGGCCCTCAGCCATCCGCGGGACGCGAGCGAGTACCAGACGGCGCTGCGGAGCGTCGGGGAGGACGTTGAGCGGCTGAGGCGGATCGTCGAGGACCTGCTCGTCCTCGCACGCGCGGACGCACGTCGCTTGGCCTTGGATCGCGAACCGGTGAAAGTCGGCGTACTCGCTCGCGACATCGTCGACTCCCTCACCGACCGCGCCTCCGCGGCCGGTGTCCGTCTCTGCGCTCGGGCGGATACGCCCGGAACCGTTCTGGGAGACGAGCGCTGGCTTCGTCAGCTCGTGTTCAACCTCCTCGAGAACGGCTTGAAGTTCACGATGGCGGCCCCGCAGCCGGGCTGCGCCCCGGAGGTGAGCGTCGTCGTGGTCGCGGACGGGGATTGCGTGCGAATGAGCGTCATCGACTCGGGACCCGGAATCCCCGAGGCAGACCTGGAGCACGTCTTCGAACGCTTCTATCGCGCCGACTGGGCGCGGGCACAGGGCCCGGCCGGCGGGTTCGGCCTGGGCCTCTCGATCGCGGCATGGATCGTCGAAGCGCACGGCGGGACGATTCGGGCCCTCCGGCGCGCGGAAGGCGGAACCGAGATGCTCGTCCGGCTGCCATTGGATCCTCGGCTTCGCGCGGCATAGCCAGGGCTTCGCGCGATCCGAGGCAACCGTCCGGTTCTAACGCGGGATCCCGGAGCCTGGTTCACCTGCATCATCCGCGGTCTAAGACCGCTCTAATGTTCGGCCGCCATCTTGCGAGCGTGAGAAAGACTCGAAGCGCTCGGCCAGGATCCGGAGCTCGGCCGTGACGGCCGGCACCTACGCCCTCAGACGGCTGCGCGCACGGCCTCTGCGCACGCTCCTGACCATGATGGCGTGCGCGATTCTCACCGCGCTCGTGGGCTTGCTCTGGACGATCGACCGCTCCCTGAGCTCCGATTGGTCGCCGCACGAGGCGCAGCGCCTCGTGGTTCGCCCGAGGGGTCTCGGGACCGATGGCCTTCCGATCGCAATGGCCGAACGGCTCCGCCAGCTACCTGGAGTCGAGGCCGTCACCTCGTTCGACATCGTCAGCGCACGCTTTCGCGACGATCGGGGCGCGGCCGCGTTTCAGAAAGCGGCGGTCGACCCGCTGCCCTACCTCGACGTACATGCCGAGGCGAAGGTGACGGCCGAGGACCGGAAGGCGTGGGCCGGAGATCCTACCGGGGCCGCGATCGCCGAAAACCTCGCGAGGCGCGTGGGCCTCCGCCGCGGCGACCGCGTGGTCCTGCGGCTCAACAGCATGCCCGTGGTTCTGGAGCTGACGGTGCGCGCCATCATCGCGTGCCCGCGCGACTCCGGGCTCTACTTCCACCGGCGGTACCTGAGGGAGAAGCTCGGCGGCCTCTCACGAACGGACTTCTTCTGGGTCATGGCCGACCGGCCCGAAGCGGTATCCGCCCTCACGCGGGCCATCGACGAACGCTTCGAGAATTCGCCGTCGCCGACGAAGACCGACTCCGAGCGGCAGTGGCAGCTGGAGTTTCTCGGGATGCTCGGCAACGTCCGCGCCCTGATGACGGGCATCGGGGTCGTCGCCGGGCTGACCCTCGTCCTCATCACTTCGAACACGCTCTCGATGAGCGCCCGCGAGCGGAGGTCCGAGAACGCGCTGCTCCGGGTGCTCGGATTCGGCCGGCTCCATGTCGCAGTGCTTCTCCTCCTCGAGTCGCTGCTCTACGGGCTGGGAGGCGGCCTCCTCGGCAGCGGTCTGACGATTGGGCTCCTGCACCTGGTTGCATCCGGTCTCCAATCCACCGCCCTGGCGCCGGTCGCCGCGCTCCTCGCCCTCCGCCCGGACGTCTTCACGTTCGCTGCCGCCTCTTCCCTGATCCTGTCCGTGCTCGCAGCCGCCCATCCGGCGCTCCTCGCCGGTTCGGGCCCCCTCGCAGATCAGCTGCGCCGGGTGTGACCGTGCGCCGCCTGGCTCTTCAGATGCTCCTCCTGGCCTTCACCGCCCACACTCACGCAGGCGACGAGGCCCGCCAGACCGCCTCCGCTCTCGCTGGCCGGGTCTGGCACGACGACACCCCGCTCGCGGACGGTTCGTTCCAGATGACCTGCATCGTCGAGGAGCTCGATGGAAAGGGCGCCGTGACGAAGAGCCTCGTGCTCGAGCATCGCCGCGAGTTCAAGGCCGGGAGAATGACCGAGAGGCTCATCTCCGCTCTGGAGAACGGCCGCGACGTCACAGAGAAGCAACGGAAGGCCGAGGCACACCCGGAGCGCCGAGGCTCGAGCGCGAGGTGGTCCATCGACGAGGCGCTCGCTCCGCCGTTGCCGTTCCTGATCCGTCCCGACTCGTACCGGCTCAGCCTCTCACCTGCGGGCAACGTGCTGACCTATGCGCCACACCCGGGCGCGAAGCCGCACCGGTTGGCGCGAGGCTCGGTCACGCTCGACCCCTCCGACGGACTTCCCCTGGCGCACCGGTTCGGCCCCGAGCCACTCCCCTCGCTCGTCCGCCGGATCGAGACCGTCGTGGAGTACGGCCGTCTCCACGGAATCGCCATTCCGAGCCAGACGACCACGGAGGGCGAGGGCGGCTTTCTGTTCATCACGAAGCGGTTCCGAATCACGATGCGATACCGGGACGTGCAGCTCGAGCCCAAGCCCGCTGATGCATCTGCACCACCCCTCTCTAAGGAGTCCCTAAGGTTGCGGCCATAGGATCGAGGTAGACCTTCCAGCCTGAGGACGGGTTGGGGTCGGGAGGAACGAAATGAAATCGGTGCATTTTTCAGCGGCCACGATCGTCCTGTTTTCCGCGCTGTTCGCAAATGCAGCTCCGGGACAGGCGATCGCCTCGTCTCCGCCTCCAACGGCCGTTCCGGCGGCCTCCGTGAGGCTCCCCGAGACACCGGCGGAGCACCTCGCGATGTCCGAGGAGTACACGAAGAAGGCGGCCGTCTACCGGGAGGAGGCGGCGTTCCACCGCAAGATGCTGGCCGACTACAAGGCTCAGGTACGGCCTGATCCGCGGCAGGCGTTCGAGAACACGTACGTGAAGAAGATGCGGATCCACTGCGAGGGCTACATCAAGAACGCAGACGCGCTGGCCGCCGACGCCGAGAAATTCGCCGAGTACCATCGGCTACGCGCCGGTGAGCTCAAAGGAAAGTGAGGACGTCATGAGCGACCCGACGAGCGTGAGCCGGCGAGAGATTCTGTTCGCCTGCCGGGCTCCGGAAGCCGATCGCGTGTTCCTGGCCGGAACGTTCAACGACTGGGACCCTGCCGCAACCGAGATGCAACGGGATCCGTCGGGGACCTGGTTCCTTTCCCTGCAGCTCGACCCCGGCGACCACGAATACAGATTCGTCGTGGACGGCGAGTGGTGCTGCGAGACCGGCGCGCGGACGGTCCCAAACGCATTCGGCAGCGTGAATTCGGTGATCACCGTCGACGAGTAGCGCGCTTTTTCACGTGTGGAACCTCGGCATGCACCGCACCCGGCGGGCCGTCGCGACAGTCGCACTCAGCACGGCGATACTGGCTTCGGTGCACGGCTTGACCCCCGCCGGGCCACACGAATGGCACGTGGTTCATGTCGTGGCCGAGAAGCTGTACGTCGTGCCGCTCCTTCTGGCGGCGGCCACGTTGAAGCTCGCGTGGTCGCTCTTCGTTTCGCTCGCCGTGGCCTCGCTTTGGCTGAACCACGTTCTCCGCGACTGGCCGGCGGATCCGATGCTCCGCCTCGAGCAGGGCGGGCAGGCCTTTTCGCTCGCCGTCATCGGTGTCACCGCGACTCTGCTCTTCGAGCGATGGCGCCGCGCCTCCGCTCAGATCCAGGTGGCGCACGAGGAGACGCTGAAGGGGCTCGTCGGGGCGCTGGAGCTGAGAGAGCCCGAAACGGCGGGGCATTCGCGCCGAGTCGCGGCCTACGTGCTGCTCCTCGCCGGCGAGCTCGGGATCCGGTCTGCCTCCGAGCGCGAGGCGCTCACCCGGGCCGCCGTCCTCCACGACATCGGAAAGATCGGAGTCCCCGACCGCATCCTCCTCGAGGAAGGCCAGCTCAGCGACGGCGATTGGACCGTGATCCGGCGGCATCCGGAAATCGGAGCGGCGCTCGTCGGCAATCTGTCGTGGCTTCGCTCCACACGTGAGCTGATTCTGGCCCACCACGAGCGGTGGGACGGCCACGGGTACCCTCGCGGCCTCGCGGGCGAGGAGATCCCGTTCGGCGCTCGAATCTTCGCGGTCGCAGACGCCTTCGACGCGCTCACCTCGAGGCGCCCCTATCACGAGCCCATCCCGCTCGAGGCGGCCATGGAACGGATCGCGCTCGATCGCGGCCTCGCCTTCGATGCCGCCGTCGTGGACGCCTTCCTCCGCGTCCCGCCGGCTCTCTGGCGCGCCGCCCGCGCCGAAAGCGAGCGGAATCATCTGCATCATGGCGCGAGCGCAGCGGCGGAAGCATGGTGTTGATCGAACGTCCGGGTGGATTCGCCGCTCGGTGCGTTCCCTGCAATGCAGTGCCGGGGCCGAGAGGTCCGGCGAAAGACACGAGGTTCCACGATGAGACGACCGAGCCGCGAAGCACGAACGAGAAACACCCTCCGGCTCCCGAACGTTCAGCGGGCCGCCATGGTCGCGGCGCTCGCGGGGGCAGCGCTCCTCCCCTTCGCGGCGCTCGGCGCGACGCGTGAGTTCACGCTGACGGCCGCTGCGACGGCCTGGGAGATCGCGCCCGGCCAGAAGGTCACCGCCTGGGCGTACAACGCGAGCGTGCCGGGGCCCGAGCTGCGGGTCTCGGCCGGTGACACGATCCGAGTCAAGCTCGTGAACCACCTCCCGGAGGCGACCACGATCCACTGGCACGGCGTTCCCGTCCCGAACGGAATGGACGGCGTACCGGGAATCAGCGCTCCTGTCGTGCAGCGCGGAGAGCAGTTCACCTACGAGTTCCCGGCGCCCGAACCGGGAACCTATTGGTACCACCCGCACGCCGACGCCGCGGCTCAGATCGCCCGCGGGCTCTACGGCCTCCTCATCGTCGACCCTCCCAGCTCGGCTCCAAGAACCTGGGATCGTGAGGTCTCCCTGGTCATCGGAGAGTTCAGTGGAACGATGGGAGCCATGGGCGGCGGCATGGGGATGGGCGGCGGGATGAACCCGTCTGGAATGATGATGGGCACGCTTCTCATCAACGGGAAGGCTGGGCCGCACGTGCCGGACCTCCGGTTTCGCAAGGGCGAGAGAGTCCTCTTCCGAATGGTGAATACCGGCAACATGGTCCACCCGATGCACCTGCACGGCATGAGCTGGACGGTCACCGCGACGGATGGCTTCGCCGCCCCGGCCCCATACAGGAAAGACACTCTTCCGATCAACGCGGGTGAGCGATACGACGCTGTCCTCGACGCGAGCAATCCGGGATCGTGGATGCTTCACTGCCACAATCTGCAGCACGTTGGAGACGGTGCCTCAGGAGCGACGGGACTCGCGCTGTTGGTGGTCGTGGAGCCGTGAGGGGCAGGATCGCCGTGGCCTGCGACTGCTGATGCAACCGCATCAGCAGCCACTAATCGCAATCTAATGTTCCCGGCCCACCATTCGGGGCATGGAGTCGACAAGGGAGGTTCGGCGCATTCTCTTCGTCGAAGACAACGCCGAGATCGAGGCCGTCGCCGTTCGGTACCTCGCGCGGCGGGGCCTCCGGGTGGACACTGCACGGGGTGTCGAGGATGCGCTCATGCGCCTCACCAGCACTTCATACGACGCCGTCGTGACAGATCTCGACCTGTCGGGATCCGGAACTACCAGTGGGCTCCGAGTCATCGCCGCCGCCGCGCAGGCATTACCGAAGCCGTGGATCCTTCTGTGGAGCGGGTCCATCTCCCACTCCGTCGACGAGCAGGCGCGCCGGCTGGGAGCAGACGACGTGCTCGGCAAGCCCGGCCTCGCCGAGCTCGCGGCCACGCTCACCTGGCTGCTCGACCGGCCGCACGGCGTGTAGGCAGCCAACTCGTGTCGTCCGACTGCGAGCTTCCTCGGGACGGTCCCAGAAGTGTCCCCCCGATCATCAGGCCGTCCGCGCAGGAGCAAGCCCAACGCCGCCAATGTGGACCAAGCTCCCAGAGTCGAACGATGATGCGCGCGACATGTCTGGTACCGAGCGTTTCGCAGCGAGCGTCAAAGCGGTCGTGATCGCGGGCTTGGCGCTTCTTTGCTTGTCCCTCGGCAGCTGTCGGGAAGACCCGGCTCCCGGCTACGTCCGCCTCAGCGGCGAGGCACCGGAGATCGACGGTGCTCCGGCGGGGAGGGCCCTTCTCGTAGTGTTCTGGGCCTCTTGGTGTCCCCCGTGCCGGTCCGAGACGCCCAGCCTGAGAGCCCTCGCCGAGAGGCCTCCGGCGGCGCTGACGGTCGTCGTGCTTTCCCAGGACGCGGACTTGAACACGGTCCGATCCTTCTTCGGGTCCGAGCCTCCGGAGGCATTCCACCTCCGGCTCGACCCGGGAGCTCGCGTGGCGCACTCGTTCCAGGTGGACGAGCTGCCGGCCGCAGTGCTCGTCGTCGAGGGCCGGCTCGCCGCTCGGTTCACGGGCGGACAGGCCTGGGACTCCCGTGCCATGCGAAGGCTGCTCGAACGCCTGGTTTCTTCACGGCCGGGGCGTGTTGGCCTATGATGACCGACGGTATGCGGTTCCTCCGGCTGTCGGCTTTCCTGTTGCTCGCTTTCGCGGCCTTCGCCAGCCCCCTGGCGTTCTTGATGGCGACGGACGGCCTGCTGGCGGCTGAGGCCGGGGCTTGCTCCGGCGACGGGGACTGCAACGATTGCCGGAGCTGCGACTCCTGCCCTCCCGGATGCCGAGCCCCGGTCGCGGCCCTCCCCAGCCTCGTGCCGGGCCCACTTTCTTCGGCTTTGGTAGCCGTGCTCGCCGCCGAGCATGAAGCGGTTGCGGCAAAGAGCGCTCCAGCCGACATTTTTCACCCTCCGCGGTTCGCCTAAGACCCGTCCGGCGGCGGAAGCCTAACTCGTCGCGTGAGCTGGCTCCTCAGGCAGGCCCTGAGTCGTTGAGCCATCCAACGGTGCGCTGCGGCGCACGAAAGGAAGAAATGCGCTCTACCCGATTCGCCCTCGTTCTCGTCGTGCTCGGTCTCGCGGTGC
>JAEUQS010000662.1 GCA_016789625.1 Acidobacteriota bacterium
GCTGAAGGGAGTGTTCGGGACGACCAAAGGCGCGAACCCGCCGTGCTTTCGGCTCTCTGCCTCTGGAATCGATTTGCGCTGCTCGAACGCTTTTCTCAGTGCGTCTTTCGGGATGTCCCTCAGCGGGTGCGTGCGCTGGAACAGAAACCACTCGTCCCGCTTCTTGAGATTGCTACGAGGAGGGCTGGCGTCCGCGGCCAGGGCCGGCGTCTCGAGGGACCAGCAGATCACGATCGCAGCCATGGCCGCAGCTTTTCCGACACGAAGCCTCATATACGGACCTCTCCTCCTCAGCAATTTGAGCAGGCAGCATACACCGGCCGAACCCAAGTCCTGAGCTCGTACACGAGGATCTGTGCCGGTGGTGAGCTATGAGACGGCTGAGCGGCCGATGTCCCGTATCAGTGCGAGGTGATGCCGCGTGTGGATCGCACAAAATTTCATCGACTGCTCGGCGTTCAGCGGGCCGAAGTAAGGGTGCTTCGCGACGGGCCAGCGGTTCACGAAGAGATCCTCGCGCGTGCAGGCCTCGTCGAAGGCCTTGCGGCAGGCGGCGTAGGCCTCGCGGAGCTGCGCGTCGGTGAGGGGCTCCCCGAGGACGGCCTTGGGGCTCTTCCCGACGCCTCGCGGAATGAAGCCCGTGCTCAGTACGACGCGGCCCATGAGCCTGATGCCTCCCGGCAGCGGCTCTTTCGCCCCGGCGATGCGCTCGAAGAAAGCCTGGTTGGCCTTCAGGGCGTGATCGATCTGCTGGGCGATCGTCCACGCCGAGACGCGCGGCGCGCTGGCCGTGACCGGCCCGTGAGCGCCGTCGAGGGCGGCGGCGAGGGAGTCGAGCGCGGCGCTCATCGAGCGGACTGCGGCGTGAGCCATGCGCGATTCTAGGGCCGTACGGTCAGCTTCCCGTCGAGCCGTAGCGCCGGATCCCGTGCTTCCAGGCCACGAGCGCCAGGAAGCCGAAAGCCGCCGCGACCAGCGGTGTCGCCCAGAAGAACGGCAGGTACTCGGCGCGCTTCAGGGCCATCGCGGTAGGGTAGAACGACGCGAACGCGAACGGGATCACCGTGGAGAGCAGGATGCGCACCTTGAGGTCGTAGATCGCGATGGGATAGCGGCCGAACGGGATGAGGTTGAAGACCGGCGGCGCGAGGCCCACGCGGTCCTCGATGTAGAAGCTCGAGGCCGTGAGGATCGCGAACACCGCGAGATAGAGGACGCAGCCGAAGACGGCCCAGACCGGCAGGACCAAAAGGTCGAGAGGCGTCACCTGCGGGAGCCTCGACGCGGCCCAGAGCACCACGACGAAGCCCGTCACCACCTCCTGCAGCGATTCCAGCCGGAAGCTCTCGAAGAGGATCTGGAACACGGGATGCACGGGCCGGAGCAGGATGCGGTCGAAGCGCCCCTCCACGAGGTAGCGCTCGGCGAACTGGTAGAGGTTCACCGACAGGATGTTGAAGAGCCCGAACGGGATCAGCGAGAAGCCGTACAGGAAGACGACCTCGGGATACGAGAAGCCCTCGAGGTGCGGAAAGCGCGAGAAGAGGATGAGCACGACCGCGAGCGACGCGGCCGTGCCCGCGAAGCTCGTGAAGACCGCCGTGAGGAAGTCGGCCCGGTAGGCGAGGCGGGCCTTTGCGTACTGCGCGAAGTAGAGGGCGAGGAGCCGGGCGTGGAACCGCACGCTGTCCACGTCAGCCTCCCTGCAGGACGATGCGCTTCCGGCTCGTCGTCCACAGGAGGCGGCCCAGGAGGAACAGGATCACGACCCAGGCGGCCTGCGTCCCGAGCGCGACGAGCGCCTCGCGTCCGGTGACGAGCCCGAGGTAGATGCGGCCCGGCGTGTAGTT
>JAEUQS010000673.1 GCA_016789625.1 Acidobacteriota bacterium
CACGACCATGACCGCCACAGCACAGACCCCAGCAGGGAGCATCGAAGCGCCGGGCCAGACCGCGCTCACCCTCGAGCCGAAGCCGCCGGTGGCCCGCAAGGTCGACCGGACGCTCGAGCTGCACGGCGACAAGAGGACCGACCCGTATTTCTGGCTGCGGGACAAGTCGAGCCCCGACGTCGTGGCGTATCTCGAGGCCGAGAACGCCTACACCGACGCCCTCATGAAACCCACCGAGCCGTTTCAGGAAGCGCTCTACAACGAGATGCTGTCGCATCTCAAGGAGACGGACCTCTCGGTGCCCTTCAAGGACGGCAAGTATTTCTATTACTCGCGCACCGAGAAGGGCAAGCAGTACCCCATCTACGCGAGGAAGCGCGCGCGCCTGGGCGGCGGGTTCGGCCAGCGGGCCGAAGACGTCATGGCGCAGACGGCGGGCGAGGAGATCCTGCTCGATCTGAACCAGCTCGCGGTGGGGCAGAAGTTCATGGCCCTCGGCACGATGACCGTGAGCGACGACGGCAACCTCCTCGCGTACACCACCGACAACACGGGCTTTCGCCAGTACTCGCTCGCCATCAAGGATCTGCGGACGGGATCCCACTTCAAGAAGCGGGCCGAGAAGGTCGGCTCCGTGGCCTGGGCCGCCGACGGGAAGACGCTCTTCTTCACCGTCGAGGACTCCGCCAAGCGCCAGTACCGCCTCCTGAAATACCGTCTCGGCGAGGAGAACGAGTCCCTCGTCTACGAAGAGAAGGACGAGCGCTTCGCCGTGGCCGTCGGTCGGTCCCGGAGCCGCAAGACGCTGTTCCTCTCGGCCTCGAGCCACACGGCCAGCGAGGTGCGCTTCCTGCCGGCCGATCAGCCCGACGTCGCCTGGACCGTCATCCAGCCGCGTGAGGCCGACCACGAATACGACGTCGACCAGCGTGGCGAGGAGTTCTTCATCCGCACGAACACGGGCGGGCGCAACTTCCGCCTCGTGACGGCTCCCATGAAGACGCCGGGCAAGGCGTACTGGAAGGAGATCGTGCCGCACCGGCCCGACGTGATGCTCGAGGACGTCGACGTCTTCCAGAACCACGTCGTGCTGCACGAGCTCACGAACGGCCTGCCGGTGTTCCGGGTCCTCGACCTCCGCACGAAGGAGAGCCACCCCATCGCGTTTCCCGAGCCCGTCTATTCGGCGTTCTCGGCCACGAACCGCGAGTTCGACACGAAGCTCTTCCGCTATTCCTACCAGTTGTTCGTGACCCCCAACTCGGTCTTCGACTACGACATGGACGCCAAGACGTTCACTCTGCTCAAGGAGTTCGAGGTTCCCGGCTACGACCGCGCGAAGTACCAGTCCGCACGGCTCTGGGCCACCGCGGGCGACGGCACGAAGGTCCCCATCTCGATCGTCTACCGCAAGGGAACGCCGCGGGACGGCTCGGCGCCCATGTGGCTCGTCGGCTACGGCTCCTACGGCTACGACCTCCCCGTCACGTTCTCGGGGAGCCGGCTCTCGCTCCTCGACCGGGGCGTCGTGGTGGGGATCGCCCACATCCGCGGCGGCGGCGAGATGGGCAAGAAGTGGCACGACGACGGCCGGATGATGAAGAAGAAGAACTCGTTCACCGACTTCATCGCCGTCGCCGAGCACCTCATCGCGTTGAAGGTCACGAACCGGGACCGCCTCGTCATCGAGGGCGGGAGCGCGGGCGGGCTCCTGATGGGCGCCGTCGTGAACATGCGGCCCGACCTCTTCAAGGCCGTCATCTCCAAGGTCCCCTTCGTGGACGTCCTCAACACGATGAGCGACCCGACGCTGCCGCTCACCGTGGGCGAGTTCGAGGAGTGGGGGAACCCCGGGAAGATCGAGGACTACGTCTACATGAAGTCGTACTGTCCCTACACGAACCTCGCGCCCACGGCGTATCCCGCGATGCTCGTGAAGACCTCTTTCAACGACAGCCAGGTGATGTACTGGGAGCCCGCGAAATACGTGGCGAAGCTGCGGACCCTCAAGACCGACAAGAACCCGTTGCTCCTGAAGACCAACATGGCCGCGGGCCACGGCGGCGCTTCGGGCCGCTACGACGCGCTTCGCGAGGCTTCCTTCGACTACGCGTTCCTGCTCGGCCAGGTCGGCATCACGAAGTAGGCGCTCCTCCCCGGAAACAACAGGCACGTCCTTCGCGTAGGTTCGGGGCATGAACAGACTGAGCGTCTCGGGCGCCCCGTTGGCGGGGCGCCTTCTCGCCGCCGTGCTCCTTCTCGCCACCTCCCTGAACGCGCAGGACTTCGGCGCGGTCGACGCCCTCGCCGCGAAGGGCGACCTCGCGGGAGCCGCATCCGCCCTTTCGGAGATGGCGTCCAAGGATCCGAAGGCCGCGAAGGATCCCAAGGCCAAGGCCCTTTGGATGCGCCTCGGTGACGGGCACTATCAGAAGAAGGCGTTCCGCGAGGCCGCGGACGCCTACGCGAAGGCCGCGGAGATCTCCGTCGACGCGCGCTCGCCGTTCAACGCCGCCTGCGGCTACGCGCTCGCGGGAGACACCGAGAAGGCGTTCTCCTGGCTCGAGAAGGCCGTCGCGACCGCGGCCTACCCGCCCGCGACGATCGAGGCCGACGGCGATCTCGCGAGCCTCCGCAAGGATCCCCGCTGGGCCCCGCTGCTCGAGAAGGCCCGCCTCACGATCGAGCCCTGCCGCGCGATCCCGGAGCTCCTCCAGTTCGATTTCTGGCTGGGCGAGTGGAACGTGCGCCCCAACGGGGCTCAGGCCTACATCGCCGAGAGCCGCATCGAGAAGATCCTCGCGGGCTGCGTCGTCGTCGAGAACTGGATGCCGCAGCGGGCCGCGGGCTCGGGCAGGAGCTTCAACACGTACGACCCGGCGAGGAAGCAGTGGCGGCAGGTGTGGGTCAGCCAGACGGGCGCCCGCGTGGACTTCGACGGAGCGCTCGTGGCCGAGGGGCAGATGCGCCTCGTCGCGGCCAAGGACGCGCAGGGAAACCTCTCGCGCATGACGTTCACGCGCGAGACCCCCGACCGCGTGAGGCAGAACGGCGAGAGCTCGGCGGACGACGGCAAGACCTGGACGACGACGTTCGACTTTCTCTACGAGCGCAAGGCGCCGGTCCTCGCGAAGGCGGAGGCGGTGCTCGAGCTGCCGCGGCGCGACGTTCTCGCCGAGGGCGTGGCCTTCGATCCGGCGTCGGGCGCGTATTTCGTGGGCGCCGTGCACGCGCGATCGATCTACCGCGCCACGCCCTCGGGGGAGGTCACGCTGTTCTCGAAGAAGGAGGACGGGCTCCTCGGCGTCTTCGGCATGGCCGTCGACCCGAAGACGAAGAGCCTCTGGGCCGCGACCTCGGGCCTCCCCGAGATGCAGGGCTACACCCCGGCCGACGACGGCAGGGCCTTCGTCGCTCAGTACGACCTCCGGAGCGGAAAGCTCGTGCGCAAGGTCGGTGTCCCGAAGGACGGCAAGAAGCACGTCCTCGGCGACGTGATCCTCCTGCCCTCGGGGGAGCTGCTCGCGACCGACAGCGCCGCGAACCTCGTCTACCGCGTGCCCGCGAAGGGGGAGGTCCTCGAGGTCTATGCGGGCCCGGGGCCCTTGCGGTCTCTGCAGGGGCTCGCTCCGTCACCCGACGGCAGGACGCTCTTCCTCGCGGACTGGTCGCAGGGGCTCTTCCGCCTCGATCCCGAGACGAAGTCCATCGAGAAGATGAAGGGGCCCGACGGAGCGAACCTTCGCGGCATCGACGGGCTGTATGCCTCGAAGGGCGCGCTCCTCGGCGTCCAGAACGGCACGCAGACGCACCGCATCCTCAAGATCTCGCTCACTCCCACGGGGGACGCCTCGGCTGTCGAGATCCTCGAGGCCGGGAACCCCGAATGGTCCGAGCCCACGCTCGGCGTCCTCGTCGACGGCGCGTTCGTCTACAACGCCCGGAGCCAGTGGGGCCTCTTCGAGAACGGAGCGGTGGACCGCAACCGCGCGAAGCTGCGTCCGCCCCTCCTGATGAAGCTCAAGCTGACTTAGGACCTACTGCGCGGAGAGAAAGGCGCTCGTCTCTTCGAGCGCCTCGAGGGCCGCGGCATCCTTCTCCTTCGTCGCGACGAGGCTCCGGATCGAGAAGACCCGGAGCGCGTCGCTGATCGAGAGCGTCCCGATGGCCGAGTCCTTGCGGCCCGTGAACGGGAAGACGTCGGGGCCGCGCCGGCACTGGGTGTTCAGGTTGACGCGGCACACGAGGTTCGCGAGGTGGTCGACGAGCGGGCCCACCACGGCGGGGTCGCTGCCGAAGATCGACGCCTGCTGCCCCACGGAACTCCTGTCGACGATGTCCACGGCCTCCATCGGATCGTCGAACGCGCTCACGGGCACGATGGGCCCGAACTGCTCCTCCACGAAGAGCCGGGATGCGGGCGGGACGCCGGCCACGAGCGCGGGCTCGTAGAGCGTCGCCGCGTGGGCGCCGCCGCAGACGACGCGCGCGCCACGCTCCACGGCCTCGTCCACGAGCCCGTCGAGCCACGCGGGGTGGTTGGGATCGGGGAGCGGCGTGATCGTCACGCCGTCCTCCCACGGCATGCCCACGCGGAGCCTCGAGATTTCGGCGGCGAGCGCGCCGACGAGCGCTCCCTCGATCCTGCGGTCGACGAGCACCTGCTTGAGCGCGGTGCAGCGCTGCCCGTTGAACGTGAGCGCGCCGGAGACGATCTCCTTCGCGGTCGCTTCGACATCGGCGTCCGCGAGGACGATCGCCGGGTTCTTCGCGCCCATGCCGAGCACCGTGCGGAGCCGGTACGGGTGTGGGTGCTGCCTGAGGAGCGCTCCCGCCGTCTTCTGCGAGCCGATGAACGCCAGGACGTCGATGGCACCGCTCGCCATGAGCGGACCGACGATCGTGGCCCCGTCTCCGGTGAGGAGGTTCGCGACCCCCGCCGGAAAGCTCGCGGCGAGCGCCGGCGCGAGGAGGGCATTCGCGAGGACGCCGTAGCGCGGCGTCTTGATGATCACGGGGTTCCCCATGATCAGCGCCGGGATCACGAGCGTGAAGACCTCGTTGAGCGCGTAGTTGTAGGGGCCCATGCAGAGCGTCACGCCCAGCGGGGCTCTCCGGATGCGGGCCGCGAAGCCCCCGCTCGTCAGGGGCCGGGCGCTCTGGCCCTCGAGCTCGACGAGGGCCGCGCACGTTTTTTCCACGTACTCGAACGTGCGATCGAACTCGGTGAGGCACTCGGAGTAGGGCTTGCCGACCTCCCACATGAGCGCCGTGGCGATGGTCTCGCGGAGCGGCAGGGCGCGCGCGGCGAAATCGCGAACGGCGCCCACGCGTTCCCGCGTGCTGGCCCGCGGCCACTCCCCTCGTCCACCCTTCCAGGCCGCGACGGCGGCCGCGAGCGCGGCCCGGGAGTCGTCGGCGCTCGCGAGGGCCGCGGGGCCGAGCTCGGCCTGCGCGGGCGGCGCCGCGCCCTCGCGGAAGCAGACGGCCGAGCGGATCGGCTTGCCGGTCACGGCCCGCGAGAGCGCGCCGCCGACGAGGAGCGTGAGGCCGGTCTCGTCGGCGGTCCTGCGAAACGTCGCGGGGACTTCTTCGGGGGAGGCGGGAAAGAGGGAAACAAGGTCGCGGCTCATGGCCGCCATGCTATCGGGGAACGGGGCGTCAGACCCCGTTCCTGTGGTTCACATGGAAGTAGTAGTAGCCGATGTCCTCGGCCTTGCCGCTCTCGGTGAGTCCCTGGAGCTGGAGCTCGTAGCGGCCCTCGGGCAGGACTTCCTGGCGGAGGTTGAGCGTGACGAGGCGGTTTCCCGAGACGCGCTCGCCGGAGAGCCGGCCGCGCGAGAACACCTGCCGGCCCGAGGCCGAGCGCAGGGTCACGTAGAAGAGCTTGTAGGGCTCGTTGCCGTCGACCTCGAGCTTGAGCTGGACCTCGTCGACATCGGAGGGCAGGGTCAGGCGGCGGGGCTCGCCCTCGCCGCGGACGAGGTCCATCGCGAGCGTGAACACCGCGCGCTTGACGGCTTTCGCGATCGGAGTCGCCGAAGTCGCCGCGTCCCGTGCCGCGAGCGCGGCTTCCGCCGCGACGCGGGCCGTCTCGGCGCGAAGCGCTGCCGCCGTCTGCTCTTTCACCTGGCGCTCCAGGAGCGCGACTTTCTGGCTGTGGAGCGATTCGGCGGCGGAGAGACGTTCCTCGAGTCTGCTGCGCTGGAGCGTGGTGAGGGCCGCGAGAACGAGCGCGGCCGCCGCGGCGAGACCCGTGAGCGCGGGCAGGATCCGGCTCCTCCCGCCGGGGAACACGGCGACGTTGCCCCGGGCTTCCTCGGCCGCGATCTCGGCGCGAAGGGCCGCGACCGCGGGCGGAACCTCGGCCACGCCGCTGGGTGTGGAAAGCCGCGCGCCGCCGGGCGCGGCCTGGGACCTCGCCGCCTCCAGCAGGGCACGGGAAACGACGACCCGCCGCCGCTTCTCGGGATGCGCGAGGTACAGAGCGTCGAAGGCGTCCTTCTCGGCGCCCAGGAGCTCCCCGCGGGAATAGGCGTCGATGAGGTCGTCCTCGTGCGCCGCGATCTCCTCCACCATGGAGGGCTGGCCGAAAAGCTGCTCGCGAAGCGTCTCGGCTTCCTTCTCGGGCAGGAGGCCCAGGAGGAAACGGCGGACGAACTCCGGGCTCAGGGGGCGCTGCTCGTCGGAACGGAAGGTGTCGGTCATATCCTGATCTCCAGCTCTCAGTGACCGGATCCGGATTTCCGTTTCGCGAAAAAGATCTCGGCTCTCAGGCAGGCCCGGCCGTCACGCACCGCTCGAGGCGTTCCCTCAGCCGGTGGACGCGGATCCGCAGGGCGTTCATGGGCACGTGCAGCTCGTCGGCCAGGGCCTTGCGGTTCTCGATCCGGGAGGCGCCGTCTCCCTGGTAGTAGCGGAGCAGCAGGC
>JAEUQS010000702.1 GCA_016789625.1 Acidobacteriota bacterium
TCGACCTCACCCAGGTCGCCGGCACCGGCGTCTCGGGCCGGGTCACGAAGCAGGACATCCTGGGATTCACGCCGGCCGCGCCGGCCGCGCCCGCAACAGTCGCCCCTCCGGCGCACTTCGCGACCGTCGCGATCCCGGCTCCCGCGATTCCCGCGCCGACGCCGGCGCCCGCTCCGGCTCCGGTTGCGGCCCCGATCGCGGCACCTCCCGCACCGCCGGCCGCACCCGCTCCGGCGCCCGTCGCCCTCGTCTCTGCCCCCGCGCCCGCTCCGGCGCCCGTCACGTCCTACGCCATGGGCTCGAACGTCGTCGTCGAGCCGATGACGGTCATGCGCAAGAAGATCGCCCAGCGCATGGTCGAGTCCAAGCACACCTCGGCGCACGTGGCCACGGTGTTCGAGGTCGACTACTCGAACGTCACGAAGCTGCGGAACCGGGTGAAGGACCGCTTCGCCGAGCAGTACGGCACGAAGCTCACCTACATGCCGTTCATCTTCAAGGCCGTCATCGGCGCCCTGAAGAAGCACCCGCTCCTCAACGCGTCCATCTCCGGCGAGGACATCGTCCACCACCGCGAGGTGAACCTCGGCATCGCCGTCGCGCTCGACTGGGGGCTCATCGTCCCGGTCATCAAGCACGCCGACGATCTCTCGCTCGTGGGCCTCGCCCGGGCGGCCAACGACCTGGCCAGCCGCGCGCGCACCAAGAAGCTCCTCCCCGACGAGGTCGCGGGCGGCACCTTCACGATCACGAATCCGGGCGCTTCCGGCTCTCTCTTCGGCCTGCCCATCATCAACCAGCCGCAGGTGGGCATCCTCAACATCGGCACCATCGAGAAGCGCGCGAAGGTGCTCGAGATGCCCGACGGCTCCGACGTCATCGCGATCAAGACGATGGGCTACATCGCCCTCTCGTTCGACCATCGCCTCATCGACGGCGCCGAGGCCGACGCCTTCGTCGCCCTCATCCGCCAGAACCTCGAGAAGGGCACCTGGCCGGAGCTGGAGAACCTCTGATCGTCCGGGGGAACCATGGCCGGTTCCCCCGAGCCCCCTCCGAGCCAGTCGCTTCTTTTTTCGGGCTCGAGCTCACCGGATAGAATGGCGCATGAGCCCGAGCGCTCGCCGCGTCGTTCTCGCATCGCTCCTCGCTGAAGGCCGCATCTCCTGGGATGCGGCCTTTCGTCTTCAGAAGGAGGCCGAAGCGAGGGCCAAGGCGGGACTCCCCGAGACGCTCTTCCTCCTCGAGCACGAGGACGTCATCACGCTCGGCCGGAACGCGAGCGAGAAGGACCTCCACGTCTCGCCGGAATGGCTCGCGGCGCAGGGCGTTCACCTGTGTCACGCCGACCGCGGCGGCAAGCTGACGTTCCACGGCCCCGGCCAGCTCGTGGCGTACCCGATCCTCAACCTCTCCCCCGACCGCTGCGACATCCGCCGCTACGTGCGGGATCTCGAGGAGGTCCTCATCCGCACCGTGGCCGACTTCGGTGTCACGGCCGCCCGCAGCGACATCCCCGACCGCTGGTCGTCGATCTGGGTGGGCAACGACAAGCTGGCGGCGATCGGCGTTCACCTCTCCCGCTGGGTGACCACCCATGGCGTCGCCTTGAACGTCCACCCGAACCTGGCCCGGTTTTCGCTCTTCACGCCGTGCGGGATCGTCGACGGAGGCGTCACGTCGCTCGAACGGCTGCTGGGAAAGGAACGAGCTCCCACAATTTCGCAGGTGGCAGACCGGTTCACCTCGCATTTTTCGGCGGTCTTCGACCGGAACCTCTGGGTCGAAAGTGGAAAGGAGAGTCCCCATGAACGAGCGCCAGTCCTCTAGGGCCTACGAGCTCCTCACGGCCCGCCTCGCCCCGTTCGCCGCCGACGGTGAGACGATCCAGTTCGACCGCCTCGGCGCGGCCCCCGTGGACGACCAGACCGTGGGCCTCGTTGCCGAGTGCCTCGTGGACAGGGACCCCGACGCGCGCCAGGCCGGCCTCTTCGTCCTCGCCGGGCTCCAGGACGACCGCCCCGAGCGCCTCGAGCCGTTTCGCCCGCTGCAGTTCAAGGTGCGCGAGCTGCTCCTCGACCCCGTGGCCGCCGTGCGCTGCGACGCTCTGATGGCCTTTGCCTACTTCGACCCGGAGGACCTTCACGAGGCCGTCCACGAGTTCCTGGGCGACCCGCACGGCCGCAACCGGCTGCAGGCGGTCCGCATCCTCGAGGCCGAGCAGGACCCGAAGAACCTCGCCGCTCTGCTCAGGCTGGGCGTCGACCCGTACCACGAGGCCGTGCCCGAGGACGAGAAGGAGTGGCTCCTCGTTCGCGAGGCGGCCCGCACGGCCATCGAGACCGTCGCGAGCGTCCAGTTCCCCGAGCGCCTCGCCGAAGAGGAGGTCGAGGGCGTCCCGTGCCTCTATCACGCGTGGGATCCCGTGTGGCGCTGGGCGGCCCAGGAGGGCATCCGCTAGATTCCGGGGGCTTCCTGTAGAGTCGCTTCGTGAAGCCTCTGCCCGCCTTCGTACCGAGCCCCGAGCGTCCCGTCTACGGTGAGACCCCGCGTCCCGAATGGCTCAAGGTGCGCCTCACCGGCGCGGGCCAGTTCCAGGAGATCCAGGAGCTCATCGAGAAGAAGAACCTCAACACGGTGTGCCAGGAAGCCCGCTGCCCGAACATCTTCGAGTGCTGGGGCAAGGAGCGCACCGCGACGTTCATGCTGCTCGGCGACGTGTGCACCCGCCACTGCGGCTTCTGCGCCGTGGCCAAGGGGATCGGGAAGCCGCTCGACCCCGAGGAGCCTCTCCACGTCGCCGAGGCCGTGAGGACGCTCGGCGTCGCGCACGCCGTCGTGACCTCGGTGAACCGCGACGAGCTCCCGGACGGCGGCGCCGCGCACTTCGCGGCCACGATCCGCGCGATTCGCCTCCTCAATCCGGACGTCACCGTCGAGGTCCTCATCCCCGACTTCCTCGGCAGCGAGAGCGCTCTCGCGACCGTTCTCACCGAGCGGCCCGAGGTCCTCAACCACAACACCGAGACCGTTCCGAGGCTCTACCGGCGGGTGCGGCCCGACGCGATCTACGAACGGTCGCTCGAGCTCCTCGCCCGGGCCGCGCGATACCGCGACGCGACCGCGCCGGCGATGAAGGTGAAGAGCGGACTCATGGCCGGCCTCGGGGAGTCGTTCGAGGAGCTCGTCGCGACCCTCGGCGATCTGCGGGCCGCCGGTACCGACGTCGTCACCATCGGCCAGTACCTCCAGCCCCACGAGCGGCGGCTGCCCATCGAGAAGTACTACAGCCCCGAGGAGTTCGCCTCGCTCCGCGAGGAGGGTGAGGCCCTGGGGTTCTACCGGGTCGAATCAGGTCCGCTCGTGCGCTCGAGCTACCACGCCCGCCACTCGCTCTAGGGTCAGCGCCGGCGTTCAGTCTCCGTCGTTGCCGATGGCTTCCACCGGGCAGGAATCCATGGCTTCCTGGCACTGGGCTTCTTCCTCGGCGGTCTGGGCCTGCTTGAAGACGTAGGAATACCCCTTGTCCTCCTGCCGGGTAAAGTTCGACGGTGCCGTCACCCGGCACACGTCGCAATCGATGCATTGAGTGTCCACGTAGAACTTGCCCGGCGCGTTGTCGCCGTAGCGGTCGTCACGATTCGCCATCAGGCTTCGGAGATTAGCAAATGGCCCCGCAATCCCGTTCCGGGCTCCCAGGCCGGCTGTTCGTCCTCGCGGGCTCGCTGTCGCTCTCGGCCTGCGCCAAGGACGACGGCGCCAGCCTCTGGAGGCTCAAGTGCGCGTCGTGTCACGGCGCGACGGGCCGCGGCGACACGAAGTTCTCCGCGGGCCGGCCGTATTCGAACCTGCTGGACGACTCCTTCCGCCACGGAGGATCGTTCGAGGAGATGCGCACGCTCGTCGCCAAGGGCGATCCGAAGAGCCCCATGCCCGCGTTCGAGGGGCGCCTCACGGCGGCCGAGATCGACCTCGTCGTGAGGTACGTCGAGGAGCTGCGACGAAAGGGCCGGCCGGAAGGCGCGCCGTGAGGCTTCCGATCTTCCCCCTCGAGGGAGTCGTGCTCTTCCCCGGGACGGTGCTCCCGCTCCACATCTTCGAGCCCCGCTACCGGGAGATGGTGGGCGACGCGCTCGCGGGGAACCTCCGGATCGGGATCCAGACCCTCGCCTTCGAGGGGGGACAGGACGGCCACGGGCGCCCGCGGGTCGAGCCCATCGGCTGCGCGGGAGAGATCGTGGAGCACGAGCACCTCGAGGACGGCCGTTACGAGATCTCGCTGCAGGGGCTCTACCGCTACCGCATCGCCGGAGAGCCCGACTCGGGGCGGGCCTACCGCATCGCCGAGGTGGTTCCGATCCCGGTCACGCCGCTCGCGGACGCGGCGCCGGGCGAGTCCCCGTTGCGTTCGCTCCTCGTGGACACCGCCTCGAGGCTCGCCCTCGAGGTCGGCCGGCCGGAGGCGGCCCTGCTGCCGGAAGGTCTCGGCGACGAACCGCTCGTCAACGAGATCCTCGGACGCCTCGGGCTGGACGCGCAGGATCGCTACCGGCTCCTCGCGATGGACCACCTCGAGGAGCGCTACGCCTGGGCGCTCGCTCACATCTCCGGGATCACGCGCCGGCTGGACCTCCTGAGGCCGTTCCGGCGCAAGGACGTCGAACCTCGCTGGAACTGAAGCGGTTCGGGGGGTTCCCTGCCCGATCCTGTGAAACAATCCCCTCCAAAATCTCCGGCCGGTCAATCGCGGTCGCTCGTCGCCCGCAACGGAACACAGGGGGAGTCGTGAAGCTGAGCAGAATCCTGTCCTTTCTGGCCGTCCTCTTCCTCGCAACCCCAGCGGCGCTGCTCGAAGCGACGCACTTCCGCGGGACGATCGTCACGTGGAAGAACGAGCCCACCCTGGGCGCCTTCGGCGTGTCGTACACGGTAAGGTTCAGCGCGCGGCGGAGCGGCTACGCGGGAACGGCCCCCGACGGGCGTCCCGCCATCGGCGACGTCGTCCGCGAGGACATCGGCGCCACCTCGTTCGACTTCGGGGACGGCGACACCACCAGCACGCTCTACATGCGGGTGATCGCCGTCGACGCGATCAACGACACGCTCACGGCGTTCCTCGAAGAGGACCTGACGACCACGCCCGGCAAGATCACCCACGTTTACGCCGACGGCACCCCGCTCCTCGCGTTCTTCACGTCCTGCTGCCGCATCAGCGAGGACGTCCTGAACCCGGACGGCGGGTACCGGGCGGAGGTCGCGGTCACCCCCGGCGGAGCGAACCGCTGCCCCACCTCGAACGCGGCCTCGAACGTCGACACGTTCCCCGGCCGCACGCTCACGCTCCTCATCGCCGCCAACGATGCCGACGGCGATTCGCTCACCTATCGGTTCGCTACCACGGCCGAGAGCCTGCTCGACGTCGCCCCGATCCCGGGCACCACGCTCTCCACGGGTGGCATCCTCACCTGGGTCGTGCCGAGCAACCAGCAGCTCGGCCCCTATTCGACCCAGGTCGTCATCTCCGACGGCGTCAACAAGATCCCCGTCGACTTCACCATCACGGTGCGGGACCCCGCGCTCGGCCAGCCCCCGGCGTTCATCCAGCCGCCCACACCCTGCGGAAAGATCATCAACACGAACGTGGGCTCGCCCGTGAGCTTCGAGGTGCGCGCCAGCGACCCGGAGATCGCGCAGCAGGTCACGCTGAACAACACCGGTCTGCCCACCGGAGCGACGTTCGTCGCGGGGGCTCCCTCCAATCCGGCCTCGGCGACCTTCGCCTGGACGCCAGCCGCCATCGACAACCTCACGGCCTCGATCGTCGTGTTCACCGCTTCCGACGGCGTCCTCTCGGCGACGCCCTGCTCCGTCGTGATCGCGGTCGGCTTCGCCGATCTCGTGATCTCCAAGACCCACGCTGCCGACTTCACCGCCGCCACGAACGGAGCGTTCAACATCACGGTAACGAACCAGGGCGCCACGGCGAATGCCGCGCCCATCACCGTGACCGACTCCCTCCCCCGCGGCCTGACGTTCCTCTCGGGCACCGGACCGGGCTGGACCTGCTCGAACGTGGACGCTCTCGTCACCTGCACCACGAGCGACCCCCTCGGCCCGCTCGCGTCCACGTCGTTCACGATCAACGTCGCGGTGGAAGCCCGGGCGATTCCCTCCGTGACGAACTCCGTGCGCGTCCAGTCGGCCGGCGAGTACGACCAGACCAACAACACGGCCCAGGACCCGGTGAGGGTCGGCGGCCTCGACGTCTCGCTCGTGAAGAACCACACCGGGAACTTCACGGCGGGCCAGAACGGGGTCTTCAACCTCACGGTGAAGAACGTGGGCACCGTTCCCACGCAGCCGGCCGGCCCGATCGTCGTCGGCAGCGTCAAGAACAGCCGGTTCGGCAACGACTGGACGCTCGACGGGCCGAACATGGGATCCGCCCGCGCGAAGCTTTTGAACGCCGCGAACTTCGGCGCCGGCGGGACGATCCCGCGCGCGATCTCCATCGTCGACACGGCCGAGGCCGTCGGCTCGATCACGCCGGCCCTCCTGAACCCGTTCGACCTCTTCTTCATCGGGTACTTCCCCGACGGGGCGAGCACGGCCTTCACCCCCGACGAGCTGGACGCGCTCCGGAGCTACGTGGTCGACGGCGGCACCGTCGTCGTCACGTGCGACAACTTCAACTACGACAACGTGTGCAACGCCCTCGGCTATCCGGTTCTCGCGACCTCGCCGAACCCTCTGAATCCAGATCCGGCCGCCGCCTCGAGCCCCCTGATCAACGGACCGTTCGGTCAGGTGGGCACGTTCCAGGGCTCCCAGACGATCGGCTACTTCTTCGACGCCACGGGCGCGCAGGTGCTCGCGCGCAACTCGGCGGGCCGCCCCGTGTACATCCAGAAGCAGCTCGGCGCGGGCACCGCCTTCCTGCTGTCCGACGTGGACTTCATCGCCCAGGCGCTCACCGCCGGCAGCCTCGTCACGTCCGCGAACGACCGGCTCCTCGGGAACCTCTTCGCCTACGCGGGCAAGTACGCGCCCATCTCCGTGACCGACACGCTGCCGGCCGGCTTCACGTTCGTCTCGGCGACGGGCTCCGGCTGGACCTGCTCGGCTGCCGGACAGACGGCGACCTGCAAGTACCCGGGCTCCCTCACGGTCGGAGCCTCCACGTCCATCACGCTCACGGGCGCCGTCGCGGCAGGGGCCACGGGGTCGCTTCTCAACACCGCCCGCGTGTCCCTCCTCAACGACGGAAACCCCTACAACGACGGAGCTCAGGACACCGCCGCCATCTCGGCGGGCGCCGCCGTGCCGAGCGTCAACGGCCTGACCCCCACGGTCGGCCCGGCCGCGGGCGGGACCATCGTGACGATCACCGGCTCGAATCTGGGCGGTACCACCTCCGTCCTCTTCGGCAGCGCGACCGCCACGGGCCTCACCATCATCGACGCCAACACGATCACCGTCGTCACCCCGCCGAGCGCGGTGGCGGGCCTCGTCAACGTCACGCTGAACGCCGCGGGCCCGACGAGCGCCACGCTCACCAACGCCTTCCTCTACGTGGCCACGACCGCGGGCCTCGGCTTCTACACGCTGAATCCCTGCCGCGTGATCGACACGCGGGACCCGGTCGGAACCTTCGGCGGCCCCGCGCGCGCCGCCGGCGGCTCGCGGACCGTCGCCCACCGGGGGGAGGGCAGCCATACCAAGGACGCGGTCGGCGTCGGCG
>JAEUQS010000807.1 GCA_016789625.1 Acidobacteriota bacterium
AGCGTCGCGTGAAGGGGACACTCGTCGTTGGTAGCCAGAACGGTGCCAATTTTGCGAGCTCGCGGGATCAGGCGATTATGAAGGCGAGAGCGGTGGCGAGTGCGGCCAGGAGGAAGATCGACCTTGGATCAACTTGGGCTTTGCAGCCTCATCCGGATGTCCTGGTACGCGGCGGTGACCAGCGCCTCGAGCGAAGCGCCGTCCAGGATTTTCCCGGGCCTCAGTTTCACGTGACGCATGAACTTGCCCGTGCCTTCCAGCAGGTGCGACGGGTCGGCCAGCGCCGCGCCGTGAAAGAAGCCTACGTTGACGTGTGCCCTGAACACGTTGACGTAGGCGAACGGCGCGTCCTGCACACACGCGGTGGGGCAGCCGTCGTGCATGAGCTCCCGGACGTCGGCGCCACACTGCCGCATCAACGTGAACCATGTGCGAGCTATCGAGCCCAGCTCGACCGGCCGCGTGTCGAGCCAGGCGTCGATGGCTGGATCCCGTTCGACCGCTCCCGTGAACGTGAGAAATGGTGTCAAGAAAAATCCTCCAAGAAACTACGGTGCCGCCCCCGGCGAACCACCATACCTGGCGAAGAACTGGTTCTGAAAGACGCCCTCCGGGTCGTACAGCCTCTTCCGCTCGAAGAAGACGCGGCTCTCCGGATACGAAGCGAGGAACTGCTCGCGCGTCGCGTGAGGGCGGTAGGGCAGGTAGTAGCGCCCTCCGCACGCGAGCGCGGCGTCGATGAGCTCGCGTGTGAGGGAAGCCATTCCCGCTTCCGCCGCTGCGTCAAGCTTCTGGTGGAGGAGCATCACGACGCCAAAGACCTCCTCGCGTGCGTAACGCAGCACGGTGTCGGTGTCGGCCTCGACGTTCCTGAGCGTGACGTTGAGGAGGTCGGGCCGGTGACGCAGCAGGACGAGTCGTGCCCGGCCCAGAAAGTCACCGAGGCGCGCGACCGGCACGAAGTACTCCTGCAGAACGTCGGTCGCGTCGGCGTCACGCGACGCGAAGAAGTCCGAGGGCTCGTTCAACAGGGTGTTGCGCGAGACGAGGCCGCCGCCCGTCTCCCCGACGAGCCGCTCCAACCTCCAGCGCAGGCTCTTTCCGTAGGCGCTGCCCACCTGGCCCCGGAAGACCAGGCGCTTGAGCGCGTTCGGCCGGGGCGCCGCGAAAGGGACGGGCCCTCCGGCCGGATTCACCTTCCTGAGTATCGTGACGATGCTCTTCTCGAGGAAGCCGTCGTGAGCGACGTTCACCCGTCCATACGCGAGGCCCACCTCCTGGCCGGCCCCCGTGAGCTCGTGGTACGTGCGGTCATAGTCCACAGCGTCCACCGTGTGCGCCTCCGCCCGGTAGAGGTCGTTCGGCACGACGCGCAGACGCGCGTCGAGGATCACGCCGAAGAGGCCGTAGCCCCCGAGGGCCAGCGAGAAGAGCTCGACGTTCTCCGAGCGGCTGCAGCGCACGACCTCGCCCGAAGCCGTGACGAGGCGGAACGATTCGACGGTGCTCGAGATGGGCGGAGTGTCGTTCTGCCATCCGTGACAGTTGACCGAGAGGGATCCGCCCACGGTGAAGTCGTTGTTGGCCTGCATGACCGCCACCGAAAGGCCCCGCCGATCGAGAAACGGAATCACCTGAGACCAGAGGGCCCCGGCACCCACAGTGAGGATTCGCGTCGACTCGTCGAGCCCCATCCGGTCGAAGCCGCTCATGTCGAGAACGACGCCGCCGGGGGAGAGCGTGTGTCCGCCCATGGAGTGGCGCGCCCCGCTGATCGCGACGGGAAGCCGCCGCTCTCGAGCGCTGCGAACGAGAGCGACGATCTGCTCCTCGGCGCGTGCGGGATCCTCCGCCAGCTTCACGACCTCGGCCGTCTGACCGGGGCTCATGCGGCTCACGTCGTTGGCCCCGGCCGGAGGCACGGGGAGAGCCTGCGCGCCGTCCCGCAGCCAGACGCGGGTGAGGAAGATCGCCGGCGGAACCAGGATCAAACCGATGGCCAGAGCCAGCAGGAGCCCGGCGATTCGCATCGCCAGGCGGAGTCGTTTACGGGTTGGAGCGGTGGGAGGCGTCACGTTAGCTCGGGGAGAGTCTACGGATATGGCATCATCGAGTCTCGTCCTCAGGCGCCTCGGCGCGGCGAAAAGGCAGGCTCGTGAAGCACTTCAGATTCGCGTCTTGGGTCGTGGCCGTCCGGATGGTCCTCATGGTATGGACTGTTCTCGCGGCCCTGCCCGCCGAGGCCGTGGACAAGGAGAAAGCCGAGAGAGAGAAGTGGATCCAGACGCTCGCGGAACGGTACCGTGCCGCGAAAACGGACGAGGCGAGGCTCGCTGTGGCGATTCGCGCCGTGGACCTTGAGCTGATCGGCATCTCGACGAGTGTCGACGTCGTGGATCGGCTCTTCGGAACAGACCTGATGGAGAAAGCCAGAGACCCCGAGGGCACTCGACTCGGCCGAGTGGTCCTGGGTAAGCGGGCCGATGGGGGAGGCGAGGAAACAGGTGCGGTTTACGTGCCGCTCTTCACTGGCTGGAAACTCTGGGTCGCGTTCGACCGCTACGGAATCATCCAAAGGTACTGGCTCTCGAAGGAATCCAAACCGTAGCAGGAGTGATGCGGCGAGCGGCACGCCCACTCAGACGGCCTCCTCAGGATGAAGGCCTCCGCACGATGC
>JAEUQS010000436.1 GCA_016789625.1 Acidobacteriota bacterium
AGACGACCCGCGTGAAGGCCGCCTGGAACGCTTCGCGATGCGTGGACGTATCGCGCGCGAGACGCGCCTCCCACGCGGTGCGGCCGGCCAGGACCTCGAGCTTCTCGCGCGTCTCGGCGAGGTCGGCCGCGCGGGCCCCGAGCAGGCCCTCGGTTTCGAGGAGGTCGAACGCCTCACCGAGGAGCGGGGCGGGGAGATCCTCTTCGGCGAGCGCGAGGAGGAGGAGCGCGAGCCGTCCGAGGGGGCTCTTCGCCGCGCCCTTGCCCGGGGGCCGGAAGTAGGGAATGCCGTGGCGTCCCAGCTCCGCGAGGAGCCCGGGCTCTTGCGATTCGGGGTGCCGCAACAGGACGGCCATGCGGTGGAGCGGGATGCCGTCCGCGGCGGCCCGCAGCACCTCGCGCACCACCTCGCGCGCCTCGTCGCGTTCGTCGTTCGCGAGCACGGCCGTGGGTCGCGCGGCCAGCGGCGCTTCGAGCGCCTGCGCATCGAGCGCGTGCGCGGAAACCCCGAGCAGCTCCTCGAAGAGCGCCTGCCGCACCTTGGGAAAGACCTCGGCCGCGTCTGCGGTGGTCCGGGGCACGAAGGCCACGAGGCTGCGCGACCCGGCGAGCGCGGAGAGGAGCGCCCGATGGAGCCCCGTGAGATCCGAGACGCCGTAGACGAGGAGCGGGCGCGCGTGTCGCGGGGCGCCGGCGCTCGAAGCCGCGGCGGCCGCGAAGATCGAATGCGGCGTCGTGAACGCGGCGCGCGAGGCCTCGAACGTCTTGAGCGTCGCGGCGAGCCCTGCGAGGAAGCTCCGGCGCTCGGCGCTTCCTGCGGCCTCGGGAAGGAGCGAGAGGTCGCGCAGCGAAAGGCCCGCGCTCGCGAGATCGTCGGCCAGCGTCGCGAGCGCCCGCGCGAGGGCGCGGCTCGTGCGGAGGGGCCCGAAGACCTCCGCTCCGTGCGACTCGAGGAGCGCGGCGCGGGCGAGAGGCAGCGTCGCGAGCGCGGGCAAAGGGGGGAGCACGGGCTGCGCGCCCGTCTCCCGCGCGAGATCCACGAACGTGAGGAGCCTGAGGTTCGCGACGGCGCCCTGCCGCGTCGCGACGAGGCGCCGAAGGTAGACGCCCAGGAGGTTCGAGCCCACCAGGACGTCGACCGGGGCGAGCGGGTCGGATCCCTTGAGCGTCGCGATCTCCGCGAGGAGCCGCTCTTCGAGCGCGGCGAAGGGGCCCACGAAGAGGCGGTGCGTCACGCGCCGGAGTCTACGAGCCTGAATCCACCGCCTCGTCGCGTAGGATGCGCGGCGGAGGCGCAAGGGGTCCGGTGGCCCTCCTGGTCTTCAAAACCAGCGTGCTCGCTTCGAGAGGAGCGGCGGATCGGTTCGACTCCGATACGCCTCCGCCACCCACGCCCGAAGTTCCTGTGATCCCCGTGACACAAGAGCGCATGCGCATGCTCTGACGGGCCCGGCCGCGCTCCTCTAGCGTGTCGACACGATGCAGCCATCCCGCGATTTCCGTCACAAAGGCGGCGCCCGTGCCCTCCTACACTCCACGCTGCAACCCACCGGCTGCGCGCCGGCCGACCTCTTCCCCCGCTGTTTCGCACAGACACGCTTCCAGAGGAGACGTTCTTCGATGTCGCTCGACTTCCTGTCTAGGGTCCGTTCCGCCGTCTGTCTCACTGGCGCTCTGCTCGCGGCTTCCAGCGCGTCCGCCGCGACGTTCCAGGTCACGAACAACCTCGACAGCGGAAACGGCTCACTCCGCAAGGCGATCGCCGACGCCGAGCTCACCGCCGCCGCCGACACCATCACGTTCGCCATCGGAACGGGAGCGCAGTCGATCACGCTCCTGACCGTCCTCCCCACGATCACCCATCCGCTCACGATCGACGGCACGACGCAGCCCGGCTTCGCGGGCGCTCCGCTCATCGAGCTCAACGGCGCCGCGGTGGTGGGGAACGGCCTCAACATCACGGGGGGCTCGAGCACCGTGAAGAGCCTCGTCATCAACCGCTTCCAGGGCAACGGCATCCAGCTCTCGAGCTCGGGAAACACCGTCGTGGGCTGCTACATCGGCACGAACGCCGCAGGCACCGCGGCCCTCGGCAACACGGCCTCCGGCATCAACGTGTCGTCCTCGGCGAACACGATCGGCGGTCTCACGGCCGCGGAGCGCAACGTGATCTCCGGCAACGCGAACTACGGAATCCTCGTGTTCTCCATGACGATCATGAGCGGCACGATCCGGGGGAACTACATCGGTACGAATGCCGCCGGAACGGCGGCGATCCCCAACGCACAGGGCGGCGTGCGCGTGAGCAACGCGTCCAGCGTCACGATCGGCGGCACGACGGCCGCGGCGCGCAACGTGATCTCCGGGAACTCCGGGAGCGGCGTCGGAATCGACGGCACGGGCGGCGGCAACGCGGTGCTCGGAAACTACATCGGTACCGACGTCACCGGCGCGCTCGCCGTCCCCAACAACGGAGGCGTCGGCGTTTCGGCGCCCAACACGCTCATCGGCACGACCGCCGCGGGCGCGGGCAACGTCATCTCGGGGAACGCGTTCAACGGGATCGTCCTCAGCGCGGGGGGCAACGGCTGCTCCATCAAGGGCAACCTCGTGGGCACGAACGCCGCGGGCACCGCGGCCCTGCCGAACCAGCAGAGCGGGATCCGCGCGATCGCGGTCACGAACGTCACCATCGGCGATCTGACGGCCGCGGGGCGCAACGTGGTTTCGGGCAACGCGAGCGGCGGAATCTCCGTCGAGGACGCGGCCTCGACGGGTGCGGTCGTCCTGGGCAACTACGTGGGCCTCAACGCCGCCGGCACGGCGGCCCTCCCGAACGGAGGCTCGGGCATCACCGCCGGGGGCACGAACGGAGCCGTCATCGGCGGCAACGTCGCGGCCGCCGCCAACGTCGTCTCGGGCAACGCGTTCCAGGGCGTCGTCATCACCGGCGGTGCGGCGGGCACGATCGTCCAGGGCAACTTCATCGGCACGAACCCCGCCGGCACCGCCGCGATCCCGAACGCGAGCGGCGGCCTGCGGGACGTGAACGGCGTGGGAACGGCCGTCGTGTCGAACCTGATCTCGGGCAACGCCTTCAACGCCATCGCCGCCGATGCCACGGCGAGCGGTCTGCTCGTTCGCGGAAACCTGATCGGCACGAATGCGGCCGGCACCGCCGCGCTGCCCAACGGCGGCGGCGTGAGCGTCGGCGCGCCCGGAAGCGTCGTCGGCGGCACGGTGGCCGGCACGCGCAACATCATTTCGGGCAACACGGGCACCGGCGTCGTCCTCAGCGGCAACAACATCTCGGTGCAGGGGAACCACATCGGCACGAACGTCGCGGGCACGGCCAAGATCGCGAACAGCCAGGGCCTCCGCATCCTCTCGGGGACGGGCGCTCTCATCGGCGGCACGGTGGCCGGGGCCGGCAACGTCATCTCGGGCAACACGAACGAAGGAATCGTGCTCGACGGTGGCGTTTCGGGCGCCACGATCCAGGGGAACTTCATCGGCACCGACGTGACCGGCGCCCTGGCCCTCGGCAACGCGGGCGGTATCGGCATCAGCGGCGCCAACAACATCGTCGGAGGCTCCGTCGCCGCCGCCCGGAACGTCATCTCGGGGAACACCGGCACCAACCTCTCGATGTTCGGCGCCGGGGCGACCGGCAACGTCGTCCAGGGAAACTACATCGGGCTCAACGCGGCGGGGACGGCTGCCGTCGTCACGAACTCCAACATCGGGGTCCGCATCATCACCGCCAACGGGAACACCGTCGGCGGCACGACGGCCGGCGCCCGCAACGTCATCTCCGGCAACTATCGCGGCCTCACGCTGGAGTTCGGCGCGACGGGCAACGTCGTGCAGGGGAACTACATCGGCACGAACGCCGCGGGGACGTCGGCCGTTCCCAACGCCGAGGAGGGTGTCGCGGTGGGCGGGCCGGACAACACCATCGGGGGCACCGCCGCGGGCGCGGGGAACGTCATCTCGGGCAACACGGCGGGCTACGGCGTCTGGATCCAGAGCGTCGAGGCCAGCGGCACGAAGGTCTGGGGCAACCTCATCGGCACGCGCCCCGACGGCACGACGCCGCTTCCGAACATCATCGGCGTGCTCGTCTCCGCTGGCTTCGGCAACGAGATCGGCGGCACCGCCGCGGGCCAGCCCAACGTCGTCGCGGGGAACTCCTTCGAAGGGGTGAGGGTGCAATCGGGGAACGGCAACGCGATCCTCGGCAACTCCCTGTTCTCGAACACCGTGATGGGGCTCGACCTCGAGGTGGGCGGCGTCGCCACGAACGATCCGATGGACCCCGACACGGGCGCCAACCTGCAGCAGAACTACCCGCTCCTGTCTTCCGTGATCGCGGCGGGCGGCAACACGACGATCCTGGGGACCCTCAAGAGCAACCCCAATACGTCGTTCCGCGTGGAGTTCTACGGCAGCCCGGCGTGCCATCCCTCGGGCATGGGAGAGGGCCGCACGTTCCTCGGCTTCGCCACGGTCAATACCGACGCCTCCGGCAACGGCACGATCAACAGCGTGCTGCCCGTCGCCGCGCCGGGCGCGTTCGTCTCGGGCACGGCCACGGGACCCGTGAGCGGTACCTCCGAATACTCGCCGTGCGCCGCCGTGGGCGGTCCGAATCCCGGCGTCTTCCGCGTGGCGCTCGCCGGCATCGTGGCGACCGAGGCCGACGGCACGGTACCCGTCGTCGTCACGCGCTCCCAGGGCATGGCGGGCACCGTCACCGTGCAGTACACGACGAGCAACGGCAGCGCCGTCGCGCCCTCGGACTACCAGCTCACCGCGGGTCAGCTGACGTTCGCCGACGGCGAGGTCGTCAAGACCGTCCCGGTTCCGGTCTTCCTCGACGCGGACCCGGAGGGGCAGCAGAATTTCTTCTTCACGCTGTCGACGCCCGGGGGCGGCGCCACGCTCGGCGCGCAGATCGTCTCGACCATCACCCTGAACGACGTCACGCTCGCGTTCCCCGCCGTCGCCATCAGCGACGTGACCCTCACCGAAGGGAACGCGGGCACCAAGAACGCGACGTTCACGATCACCGTGTCGCCCCACGTGGCCACGATGACGATCGGCTGGAACACCCAGGACGGCTCGGCGACCGCAGGCTCGGACTACACGGCGGCCTCGGGCAACCTCCAGTTCCTGCCGGCCGAGCTCTCGAAGACGGTCGACGTCGTCGTGCAGGGGGATCTCGCGCTCGAGGGCGACGAGAGCTTCTTCGTCGTGATCAACCAGATCCTGCCGGGCGGTTTCGTGACGAAGGGGACCGGGGAGGCGGTGATCACCAATGACGATTCGTCGGTGACCGTCAGCTCGATCTCCAAGCCCTGCGCCTCGACGACGGGCGGCCTGCCGCTCACGATCCAGGGCGCCGGGTTCCAGGCGGGCGCGACGGTGACGCTCGTGGGGACGCCGGCCGTCGTGAACAACGTGACCCCCACGCAGATCAGCGTCACCACCGCGGCCCGCATGCCCACGACGCCCGCCCTCGGCGACGTGGTCGTCACGAACCCCGACCTCACGACCGGAACCCTGCCGAACGGCTTCACCTACGCGCTCCGCGGTGACGCGAACGGGAACGGTGCCGTCACGGGCGCCGACACGTTCTTCCTCAACCTCGCGATCTTCCTGGGCGGAGCGCAGCCCCCGGGCCTCTGTAGCGGCGACGCGAACAGCAGCGGAGCGATCACCGGAGCCGACGCGTTCTTCATGAACCTGTACATCTTCCTGGGAGGCACCGCGCCCGGCCCCTAAGATCGCACCGTGGCGGCGAAGGAGAAGGAGAAGGCCCCGGGTCTGGGCTGCTCGATCTTCGCCACGCTGATCCTGCTCTTGGCTTCGTACGTCGGCTGGGCCGCGGTGAGAGGGGCGCTCGAAACGCGCCGCGACACCGCGGCCCTCGAGAGAAGCGGCGTGCGCGTCACCGGCACCGTCATCGAGAACGTCTCGGTTACCGGGCGGACCGGGGGCTACCGTGCCCGGGTCAAGTACCTCGCCGACGGCCGCGAATATCACGTGCTGGCAGATCGGGGCTACGGCGTGAAGGAAGCGGTCGCGCACCCCGTGGGCTCCCCGATGGACGTCGTCTATGTGCAGGGGCAACCGCGCATCGCGCGGGTCGTGGGCTACGAGGTCACGGGCTGGCGGGGCCTCACGGTGGTGGGGTCGGCAATCCTCGTGCTGCCTCTCGTGGCGCTCGCGTTCCTCGTGTGGGCGGGCGTGCTCTTCGCGAAGCCCTCCCGCATCGCCGGGTAGCGATCAGGCGGCCGGGACGGCCTTCCGTCCCAGCATGCGGGAGATCGCGCCGAGGCGCGTCTCCCAGGCGCTGAAGAAGACCCTCTCGGCCGAGGCGCCGTTCCGGAGGGCGAGCCGCAGGACGGCGAGCGCCGTCTGGAGCGCGCCGAGCGCGCGGTCGTGACGCCCCTCGCGGGTGAACCGCGAGGTCGAGACGAGAAGCTCCATCGCCTCCGATTTCCGCTCCCCCTCGGGCAGCTCGGCGACGAACGGGGCCAGCCCGAGCACGATCTCGTCGAACGTCACCGCCGGTCCCTCGAGCGTCCGGGTCCGCTGGGCCGGGGTCGTCGCCCCGAGGCGCGCCGCGATCTCGAGAACGAGCCCGGCGAGGCGGCGCAGCTCGCGCTCGGTGGTGCGATCGACGGCGGCGAGGAGGTGGCCGTTCAGGTCGGGCGAGGCCTGAACGTACAGGCTGATCCAGAGGTCGTCGAGCAGGCGGTCGGTCGCGGGATCGCCCGACCGGAAGTGCTCCACGGAGAGACACCGCTCCACGGCCTCCCGCATCCGCTCGGCGATACGGGCCTCACCGAGAGCCAGGACCTCGACGGCCTCGGAGAATCGTAGGCGTGCGCGCTCCAGGTCTTCGTGCACGGGAGCAGCATGCCTCGCGAAAAATTTTGAGGGGAGGTGCAAAAACGAGGCGCTCGAGCACACATGGGCCCCGCGGAGGGTTCCCGACGGGTTCCGCAGGCTGAGAGAAAGTTCTTCGAAGGGGGTGCAAGAACCTCCCCCGCGCGCACCCAGTAGAGGTGCAGGGGGCGCCCTCTCCCGCGCGACTCGCGAGACCCGCGAGCGCCAAGGAGGGGTCCATGTTCGACGTATTCGGTCTTCTTTCCGCTCTGCGGATTCTCTTCGGCCTCGATGCCGGCGACGGTCCCATGGATCCGGATCCGGAACCTCCCGGGGGAGGTGGAGAGGTCTCCACCAAGGGACAGATCGGGGGCTGATCAGGCCGTCTGGCGCTGCTCCCAGGTTTCGATGTACGCACGCACACGGCGAATCTGTGCGAGCGAATCCACGTCGGCCTGCGTGAGCGCGCCGAAGAGGTCCTGGAGTCCCTGATCGGTCACGAGCTCTTCGGGTAACGCCCGGCGGGCCTCCCCGAGCATGGCGAACGCCGCGGCCCCGTGGCCTTCGGCCGCGTGAGCTTCCGCCAGGAAGAGCCGCGCATACAGGCTGTGCTCGTGGAGCCCCTGCTCGTCCAGCGTGGCGAGCACCCGGGCACCT